>NZ_JBSHFH010000044.1:0-71343 GCF_053617235.1 Streptomyces sp. NPDC055749
GGCCCGGACCACATCTGTGGTCCGGGCCCTCCGTCATGTCCGGATACCCGGCGCGATGGATCAGCGGCGGTGCTGCGAGTCCGCCACCGTCACCTCGACGCGCTGGAACTCCTTGAGGTCGCTGTAGCCCGTCGTGGCCATCGCGCGGCGCAGGGCGCCGAAGATGTTCATCGAGCCGTCAGGGGTGTGCGAGGGGCCCGTGAGGACCTCCTCCGTCGTCCCGACGCAGCCGAGGTCCACCAGCTTGCCGCGCGGCACGTCCTCGTGGACGGCCTCCATGCCCCAGTGCCGGCCACGGCCGGGGGCGTCCGTCGCACGGGCCAGCGGGGAGCCCATCATCACGGCGTCCGCGCCACAGGCGACGGCCTTCGGGATGTCGCCGGACCAGCCGACGCCACCGTCCGCGATCACGTGCACGTACCGGCCGCCGGACTCGTCCATGTAGTCGCGACGGGCACCGGCCACATCGGCGACCGCGGTCGCCATCGGGACCTGGATGCCGAAGACGTTGCGCGTGGTGTGCGCCGCGCCGCCGCCGAAGCCGACGAGGACACCCGCCGCGCCGGTGCGCATCAGGTGCAGGGCCGCGGTGTACGTGGCGCAGCCGCCGACGATGACCGGGACGTCCAGCTCGTAGATGAACTGCTTCAGGTTGAGCGGCTCGGCCGCACCCGAGACGTGCTCGGCGGAGACCGTCGTACCGCGGATGACGAAGATGTCCACGCCCGCGTCGACGACCGCCTTGGAGAACTGGGCGGTGCGCTGCGGGGAGAGCGCGGCGGCGGTGACGACACCGGAGTCGCGCACCTCCTTGATGCGCTGCCCGATCAGCTCCTCCTGGATGGGGGCGGAGTAGATCTCCTGGAGCCGGCGGGTCGCGGACTCGACGGGCATCTCGGCGATCTCGTCGAGGAGCGGCTGCGGGTCGGCGTGCCGGGTCCACAGCCCTTCAAGGTTGAGCACGCCCAGGCCGCCGAGCTCGCCGATCCGGATGGCGTGCTGCGGTGAGACCACGGAGTCCATGGGGGCGGCCAGGAACGGCAGCTCGAACCGGTAGGCATCGATCTGCCAGGCGATCGAGACCTCCTTCGGGTCGCGGGTACGGCGGCTCGGTACGACGGCGATGTCGTCGAATGCGTATGCCCGACGGCCGCGCTTGCCGCGCCCGATCTCGATCTCAGTCACGATGTGTGGCCTTTCCCTCTACGTCTGCCATGCCAGTATCCCCGACACACGTCGGAGGGGCGGCCCCGGGAACCCCCCGGGGCCGCCCCTCGGGCGACTGTGCGGCTACTTCCTGCTGTAGTTCGGCGCTTCGACCGTCATCTGGATGTCGTGCGGGTGGCTCTCCTTGAGACCCGCCGAGGTGATCCGTACGAAACGGCCCTTGCGCTCCATCTCGTCGACCGAGGCCGCGCCCACGTACCCCATCGTCTGGCGGAGACCGCCGACGAGCTGGTGCAGCACGTTGGCGAGCGGGCCGCGGTAGGGCACCTGGCCCTCGATGCCTTCGGGCACGAGCTTGTCGTCGGAGGACACCTCGGCCTGGAAGTAACGGTCCTTCGAGTACGAGCGGCCCTGGCCGCGGGACTGCATCGCGCCCAGCGATCCCATGCCGCGGTACGACTTGAACTGCTTGCCGTTGATGAAGAGGAGCTCGCCCGGGGACTCCTCGCAGCCCGCGAGCAGGGAGCCCAGCATCACGCTGTCGGCACCGGCGGCGAGCGCCTTGCCGATGTCGCCCGAGTACTGCAGGCCGCCGTCGCCGATGACCGGGACGCCCGCGACCCGGGCGGCGAGTGCGGCCTCGTAGATCGCGGTGACCTGCGGGACGCCGATGCCGGCGACCACGCGGGTGGTGCAGATCGAGCCGGGGCCGACGCCGACCTTGACGCCGTCCACGCCCGCGTCGATCAGGGCCTGGGCGCCGTCACGGGTAGCGACGTTGCCGCCGATGACGTCGACGTTCACGGCCGACTTGATCTTCGCCATCCAGTTGAGGGCGTTGCTGTTGTGGCCGTGCGAGGTGTCGACGATCAGGAAGTCCACACCGGCCCCGGCGAGCGCCTGGGCGCGGTCCAGCGCCTCCGGGCTGGCCCCGACCGCCGCGCCGACGAGCAGACGGCCCTCGGAGTCCTTGGCCGCGTTCGGGTACTGCTCGGCCTTCTTGAAGTCCTTGACCGTGATGAGGCCCTTGAGGATGCCCGCCTCGTCGACCAGCGGAAGCTTCTCGATCTTGTGGCGGCGCAGGAGCTGCATGGCGTCCTCGCCGGAGATGCCGACCCGGCCGGTGACCAGCGGCATCGGCGTCATGACCTCGCGCACCTGGCGCGAACGGTCCGACTCGAAGGCCATGTCACGGTTGGTGACGATGCCGAGCAGCTTGCCCGACCGGTCGGTGACCGGGACGCCGCTGATGCGGAACTTGGCACAGAGCGCGTCGGCCTCGCCGAGCGTGGCGTCCGGGCTGACCGTGATCGGGTCGGTGACCATGCCGGACTCGGACCGCTTCACCAGGTCGACCTGGTTGACCTGGTCCTCGACGGACAGGTTGCGGTGCAGTACGCCGACGCCGCCCTGACGGGCCATGGCGATCGCCATACGGGCCTCGGTCACCTTGTCCATCGCGGCGGAGAGCAGGGGAATGTTCACCCGTACGTTCCGCGAGATGAGCGACGAGGTGTCGACCGCGTTGGGCAGCACTTCGGATGCGCCCGGCAGCAGCAGCACGTCGTCGTATGTCAGCCCGAGCGTCGCGAATTTCTCGGGCACTCCGTCGACGTTTGCAGTCATGACACCTTCCCCAAATGGCCTTGATCGGTGCGGATGTCCATGCTAACGGGCATCCGGGGTGTCTCATTCCACGATCAAGATCAGTAAGCAGTTCTGTAGTTTCCTACGGTCCGCCGAGGAGGTCCGCGGGGCGGGCGCGGGCAGGCGCCCCTACTGTCCGGCGAGGGCGCGCAGCCTGCTCAGCGCGCGGTGCTGGGCGACCCGGACGGCGCCCGGGGACATCCCCAGCATCTGTCCGGTCTCCTCGGCCGTCAGACCGACGGCGACCCGCAGGACCAGCAGCTCGCGCTGGTTCTCCGGGAGGTTGGCCAGGAGCTTCTTGGCCCAGGCCGCGTCACTGCTGAGCAGGGCACGCTCCTCCGGGCCGAGCGAGTCGTCGGGCCGCTCCGGCATCTCGTCGGAGGGCACGGCCGTCGACCCGGGGTGCCGCATGGCGGCGCGCTGGAGGTCGGCGACCTTGTGACCCGCGATGGCGAAGACGAAGGCTTCGAAGGGTCTGCCGGTGTCCTTGTACCGGGGCAGCGCCATCAGCACCGCGACACAGACCTCCTGCGCCAGGTCCTCCACGAAGTGACGGGCATCACCGGGCAACCGGTTCAGCCGGGACCTGCAGTAGCGCAGCGCGAGGGGGTGGACATGGGCCAGCAGATCGTGAGTGGCCTGCGCGTCGCCGTCGACGGCACGGTGCACGAGCGCACCGATCACCGTTGTCTCGTCATCGCGCATCGGACCATGGTGCCTTGGCGCCGCTGGATCCGCGGCACCGCGTCCTGAGTTGTGCACCGAAGCGTTATGAGCGGGTGCGCCGGATGTCATGTCCTGCGCCCTCCCCTTCCGCTCGACCGAATCGTTCCCGAGGAACTCCACATCTCAAGGATGCGTCATCGGCCGGGAAGCGTCACATACCGCTGGTCGGAAGGGCCCGGTCGCGGGTCCGCCGCCCCGCCGTCCCCGCCCCGCCTTCCCCGTCACCCCGCCCGCCGCTCCGCGGACGGGGGTGGTTTCGGCTACCGGCCGTGGCCCGGTGTCAGCGGACCAGGCCCCAGCGGAAGCCGAGCGCCACGGCGTGCGCACGGTCCGAGGCTCCGAGCTTCTTGAAGAGGCGCCTGGCGTGCGTCTTCACCGTGTCCTCGGAGAGGAACAGCTCGCGCCCGATCTCCGCGTTGGACCGGCCGTGGCTCATGCCTTCGAGCACCTGGATCTCACGCGCGGTGAGCGTCGGCGCCGCCCCCATCTCGGCGGACCGCAGCCGGCGCGGGGCGAGCCGCCACGTCGGATCGGCCAGCGCCTGGGTCACGGTGGCCCGCAGCTCGGCGCGCGAGGCGTCCTTGTGCAGATAGCCGCGGGCGCCGGCGGCGACCGCGAGCGCGACACCGTCCAGGTCCTCGGCGACGGTCAGCATGATGATCCGGGCCCCCGGGTCGGCTGAGAGCAGTCGCCGGACCGTCTCCACACCCCCCAGACCGGGCATGCGTACGTCCATCAGAATCAGATCCGAACGGTCGGCCCCCCAGCGGCGGAGGACTTCCTCGCCGTTGGCCGCCGTCGTCACGCGCTCGACGCCGGGAACGGTCGCAACCGCGCGGCGGAGCGCTTCTCGGGCAAGCGGGGAGTCGTCGCAGACGAGGACGGATGTCATGACCGTCCTCCGCAGCTGATGCGCGTCACCTTGAGCCTCCAGGCTGATACAAGTCGTCACCTGTGCGGTTGACCCCCTCGGACATCTGCCCGAGCTCGTTCTTCGTCAACCGCCTCCGCACTCTCAACGATGGTCACTCGAAAGAGTTACGGGTCGGAAGGTCGAGTTCGGCACTCTACGTGAGTGTCCGCACACGGAGGAGAGCGGCGCGGATCGTCCAGGCGTCAACGGAAACTTCACCTGAAGGTATGCCCCATTTAGCCGATTTTCTTCCCTTTTGAGGGTGTCTGTGGCTAGATTCGCAATCAGTCATATTTACATCTACTAACACCGTAGATGTACGGTCGGGACTCCGGTCACCGACGATCCACAACGGTCGAGGATGCCGTTTCCGACTCAGCACGGTTTCGAGGGGACAAGCAATGGCAGATTTCTCCCGCCTTCCCGGACCCAACGCAGACCTGTGGGACTGGCAGCTGCTGGCAGCATGCCGAGGGGTCGACAGCTCACTTTTCTTCCACCCGGAGGGTGAGCGCGGGGCGGCTCGGAGCGCTCGCGAGACCTCGGCGAAAGAGGTGTGCATGCGCTGCCCGGTACGGGCCGAGTGCGCGGCGCACGCGCTGGCCGTAAGAGAGCCCTACGGAGTGTGGGGCGGACTGACCGAGGACGAGCGCGAAGAGCTCATGGGCCGGGCACGCAACAGGCTGATCACGGCAGCCCACTCGGGCGCCGCAGGCGGCCCTGGACACGCCTGACACCGACGCCCTCCATCCAATAGAGAAACGTTTCTTCATCAACGTTTCCCCATGACTGGCACGCGAAGATCCCCCTGAAGCGGGCAGCTCCACGTCTACAGAGCTGCCCGTTTCAGCGCGCGGCGGCCAGGGACAGCTGGTCCAGGGTCGCCGCGACCGCCGGCACCCGGGCCAGGTCGGGGAGGGTCAGCGCGACGATCTCGCGCTCGATGGCCGGTTCGACCGTGACGGTCCTGGCCCCCTTCGGGCGTACCGACTCGATCGCCAGCTCCGGCAGGACGGCCACCCCGAGGCCCGCCCCCACCAGTCCGATCACCGCCGGGTAGTCGTCCGTGGCGAAATCGATCCGGGGGGTGAAGCCGGAGGCCTCGCAGACCTCCACGAGCTGGCGGCGGCAGCGCGGGCAGCCCGCGATCCACGGCTCGTCGGCCAGCTCCGCGATGCCCACGGCCTCCGCACCGGCCAGCCGGTGCCCCTCGGGGACCAGTCCGATCAGCCGGTCGGTCAGCAGCGGGCGTACGACCAGGTCGTCCCATTCCCCGCCGGACGCCCCGTAACGGAACGCCAGGGCGATGTCGCAGTCGCCGTCCCGGAGCATCTCCACCGAACGGGGCGGCTCCGCCTCGACGAGCGAGACCCGGGTGCCCGGGTGGGCGGCGCGCAGCGCCGCGAGCGCGCCGGGGACCAGGGTGGAGCTACCGCTGGGGAACGAGACGAGCCGGACCCGGCCCGCCCGCAGCCCGGCGATCGCGGCGACCTCCTCCTCGGCGGCGGTCAGCCCGGCGAGGATGCCGGATGCGTGGCGCACCAGGGCCTCGCCGGCCTGGGTGAGCCTCATCTCGCGGCCCGTACGGATCAGCAGCGTGGTGCCCGCCGATGCCTCCAGCGCCTTCATCTGCTGGCTGACGGCGGGCTGGGTGCACCCCAGTTCGCGCGCGGCCGCGGAGAACGAACCGGTGGTGGACACGGCGCGCAGGACTCGGAGATGACGGGCTTCGATCACATCTCCACCATAAGCGACTCTTCTAGTGCTGGCGAATAATTGGCATGCGGCTTTGAGTGGTGACTCGCTAGCGTGTACGCCATGAAGCTGCTGACCGTGAATCTGGGGCGTCCCAGGCCGTCCGAACACACCGATGGCCCCGGTGGTGTCACCGGGATCGACAAGCACCCGGCCGAGGGACCGGTACGGGTCTCGGATCCGGGCCCCAAGGGCACGGGAGGCAGCGGTCTGGCCGGTGACACGGTGTGCGATCTGCGCCATCACGGCGGCACCGATCAGGCGGTGTACGCCTTCGCGCGCGAGGAGCTCGACGCCTGGGAGAAGGCGCTCGGCCGGGAGCTGGCCAACGGGACGTTCGGCGAGAACCTGACGACCCAGGGGCTCGCCGTGAGCGGGGCCAGGATCGGGGAGCGCTGGCGCATCGGCTCCGGACTCGTGCTGGAGGTGACTTCGGGCCGCATCCCGTGCCGTACGTTCGCAGGTCACCTGGATGAGAAGGGGTGGGTCAAGCGGTTCACCCGCGAGGCCGCCCCGGGTGCGTATCTGCGCGTGATCGAACCGGGGACGGTACGGGCCGGGGACCCGGTCGAGATCGTGCACCGGCCGGACCACGAGGTGACCGTGGCCCTGGAGTTCCGGGCGCGGACGACCGAACGGGAGCTGCTGCCGCAGCTGCTCGCGGCCGGGGACGCGCTGCATCCCGAGACGCTGCGCCAGGCGCGGGAGTACGCGGCGCGCCAGGGCTGAGGACCGGGATCAGGAACCGGGAGCCGGGAGCGTCCCCGGGGACGACGGCTGCTCAGAGACCGTGCGGTCCGGTGTCGTTGAGGGAGAACCGCGTCGATGCGTGGCGCGTCCATGCTTCCTGACCGAATGGCACGTCTCAGGGGGAAGACCTATGCCCAACCCGCCGCAGCCCTGGTACACACCGGGCTCGCCGCAGCAGCCCGTTCCCGGCAACCCCTATGCCTCGGAAGGCTTCGGGCCGCCGCCCGGACCGCCGCCGCGTCGGCGGCGCTTCGGCGGGGCACCGGTCATCGCCGCCGTCGTCGCGCTGTTGCTCGTGGCCGTGGGGGGAGGTGTGTACGCCTTCGTCGACCGGGGAGAGGACGGGCCCACCACCCCCGTGGCGAAGGAATCGTCCGCACCTTCCGCGCCGACGCCCCCGCCCAGCTCCCCCGCGGTCAACACCCCGCAGGGGAAGCACATCCCGACCACGGAGGAGATCAACGCCGCACGGAAGCCGGGGGATGCGGCGGCGTGGGTCGTCGACGACAGGACCGACCTGCCCAACGGGCGCCAGAAACTCCACGACCTGTGGATCGTCGGCGACACCGCCGTCCAGGCACTGCACAAGAAGGTCGCGGCCTACCGTCTCTCGGACGGCGCCGAGGTCTGGAGCCTGCGGTTGCCCGCTCCCGTCTGCGAGACACCGGCCAACCCCACGCCCGACGGCAAGGTCGTACTCGTCTACCACAAGAGGGCCGACACCGGGAGGAACAACCGGTGCAACCAAATGCAGATGATCGATCTGAAGACCGGGAAGCGCGGGTGGCACAAAGAACTCCCCGAGACCGGTGACGGGGACAACACGTTCATCGTGCACAGCGCCATCAGCGCCGGCACCTTCGCGATCGCCCGGAGCATGAAGGCGACCGCCTACCGGGTCGACGACGGGACCGAGCTGTTCGACATCCCCTGGGAGGACCCGGGGAAGTGCTTCCCCGACGATGTGGCGGGCGGCTCCCGGCTCCTGGTGAGCTCCGACTGCATGCTCGACATCGACCAGAGCAAGAACCACAGCCAGCTCCGCGAGATCGACCCGCTCACCGGCAAGGTCCTGTGGCGCCACCGGACGAAGACCGGATGGAAGCTCGGAAGCATGATCTCCGTCGATCCGGTCGTCTTCACCACGGAAAACGCCGAAGACCACATCAACGACTGGCGGGTCGTGGCCCTGGGACCGGGAGGAAAGCCCGGCAGCACCATCGACCCCCGGGGCAAGAGCATCGAGCGATGCGCCGGAGACGGCAGCGGCGGCGACATCCAGCCCTGTCGCGGCACCGCGGTCGGCAACGGCCTCATCGTTCTGGGCGGCAACGACAGGATCCGCCTGTACGACCTGGCCACCGGGAAGTTCCTCTGGGGGGTCAAGACCAACGAGCTGCGCCAGATGTATCCCCTGCGCGCGGAGAAGGGCAGGGCGGTGCTCGTCTACGAGTCGGCCACACCGAGCCGCCCCGGCCGGACCTTCCTGATGGGCCCGGGCGCCGCGGGTACGGAGAAGGTGGTGCTGCGACACCCCGAATCGACCGCGGCGCAGGAGTACGAGATGTTCGGCGGGCGGCTGGCCTACGCCGGCGGGCGGGTCGTCCTCACGTCGGCGGGCGTCAGCGGCAACGACGACCAGCACGAGGCCCGCATGCTGTCCTTCGCTCCCGGCCCGCCCTGACCGGGC
Organism: Streptomyces sp. NPDC055749; assembly: GCF_053617235.1. Classification (NCBI taxonomy): domain Bacteria; kingdom Bacillati; phylum Actinomycetota; class Actinomycetes; order Kitasatosporales; family Streptomycetaceae; genus Streptomyces; species Streptomyces sp. NPDC055749. The sequence continues at coordinate 8,649 of NZ_JBSHFH010000044.1, forward strand.
ACCGGGCGGGTGCGTTCCCCGGTCACGCGGGGCACTAACGTGCCGCGTATGACGACTGCACTGATTACGGGCGCGACGGCGGGGATCGGGGCCGCTTTCGCGCGGCGGCTCGCGGGCGACGGGCACAACCTGGTGCTGGTGGCCCGTGACACCGAGCGGCTGCGGGCCCAGGCCACCGAACTGCACGACCGGCACGGCATCGAGGCCGAGGTCCTGACAGCCGATCTCTCCGAGGACAAGGGGATCGCGGCGGTCGAGGCCCGGCTCGGGGACCGCCACCAGTCCGTCGACCTCCTGGTCAACAACGCCGGGTTCGGCAACAAGGGGCGCTATCTGGAGGTCCCCATGGCCGATGAGCTGACGATGCTGAAGGTGCACTGCGAGGCGGTGCTGCGGCTGACGTCCGCCGCGGCGGCCGGGATGAAGGAGCGGGGCCGCGGCGGAGTCATCAACGTGGCGTCCGTCGCGGCTTTCGTGCCGCGCGGGACGTACGGGGCGTCCAAGGCGTGGGTCGTGCAGTTCACCCAGGGGGCGGCCAAGGACCTGGCCGGTTCCGGGGTGCGGCTGATGGCGCTCTGTCCCGGGTTCGTTCGGACGGAGTTCCACGAGCGTGCAGGGATGGGTACGTCCAACATCCCCGGGTGGATGTGGCTCGACGCGGACAAGCTGGTGACGAGCGCGCTCGCGGACCTGGCGCGCGGCAGGACCGTGTCGATCCCGGACGCCCGGTACAAGGCCCTCATGGGGCTGGTGAAGGTGACGCCTCGCGGCCTGCTCGGAGGGATGAGCTCCAGGACAGGCCGCAAGTACGGTCCTCAGTAGAAGGGCTTACGGGATTCCGGGGCCCTGGTAGGCGCCCATGTTCGGGGCGGTGTCCGGCAGCGGGTTGCCGAAGTAGTCCTTGCCACCGTTGTCCTCGATGACGGCACCGGCGGCGAGGGCCGGCGACCCGGCACCGAGCTTCCAGTCGTCGCGCAGCAGCGGGTCGGCGGTGATGCCGCCCGGGTTGGGACGGGTCATGTTGATGCCGTGGAAGGCGTTGTGGCCGAAGGAGAGCCCCGGGGTCGGGTTGGTGAAGCCGTATCCGCCCGTGCCGCCGCTCACGAAGACGTTGTTGCGGATCGACTGCTCGTGGACGGTGGCGGAGGGATTGCCGTTGTCGTCCTGCACCAGGTAGGCGGGGATCTTCTCCTTGTTGTAGAAGGTGTTGTTGTAGATCTGGGTGTTGAGGATGGGTCCCCAGCAGTTCTGCAGCAGCCGGGCACCGTCGTTGCGGCTGACGTTGTAGCGGGCGACCGTGTCGACGGTCTTGGCGCCGCTGTAGGGGCAGACCAGCAGGAAGCCGCCCTTGTTGTCGTGGCTGTAGTTGTACTGGAAGACCGTGTGGTTGGAGGCGCCGTCGGCATCGAAGGACATGCCGTCGTGGGTGTTTCCGCCGCCGGACACCTCGTTGTACTCGATGACCGTGTCGTCGGTGTTGAACGTCCAGATGCCCGCGTTCGCGGAGGGCGAGCGCAGCTGGAAGCCGTCGATACGGTTGTGGTCGACGCGGGCGCCCGCCGTGGTGTCCAGCTTCATGCCGTCGCCGGCCAGCGACCTGAGGGTGTTGTGGTGGATGCGGACACCGGTGGACGGGGTCCAGGCGCCGGGGTAGACGTTCGGGTCCTGCTGATTGCCCACCAGAGGGCGCTTGGAGAAGGTCGACTTGAAGTAGATGCCCTCGCGGTCGACGTCCTCGATGAGGTTGTGGTGGATCTCGACGCCGTCGTAACTGCTGGCCTTCGCCGTGCCCTGGACCGCTACGTGGATGGCGCTGGAACCGGTGATGGTCTTGTAGTCGCCGCCGCGCACGTCGTGGATGTAGAGGTGGTCGATCTCGAAGCCGCGGGCCGTCCCGTAGTCGGTCAGACGCAGCCGTACGGCGTTACGTTCGCTGCCCGGGTTCGCGGCGTTGGTGATCTCCAGGCGGGTCAGCCGGACGTGCTCGGTGTCGGAGAGGAGTACGACGTCGTGTGCGCCCGCACCGTCGAGCTTGGCGCGCTCGGTGCTGTCGCCGTAGTCGGCGATGGTGAACGGCGCTCCGGCGGAGCCCGCGCCCTTCGGGGTGAGCGTGCCGGTGCAGGTGGCCCCGCGCTTGAAGAGCAGGCGGTCGCCGGGGCCGTAGACGGCGGCGTTGGCCTCGGCGAGCGTGGTCCAGGGGTGATTCCGGCTTCCGTCGGCGCCCTGCGGAGCGGCGGAGCAGTCGACGTGGAAGGCTCGGCCGTCGGTCGCCGCCTGCGCGGCACTCGCGCCCGTGGCGGCCAGACCTGCGGCGGCGGTCAGGGCAGCGAGCAGGGCTGCGGTGACACGATGTCTCACAATTCCTCCGTACGTCAGGGTTGGATCAGGTCGGATCGGGTCGGCATCGCCGGAATCCTGGACCCGGACTGATCGAACGTCAATGGATTGCGTTTGAATGATCGAAACTCCCATCGTTCGATCACGTTGGTCTAGGGTCAGGGAACCGGTCGGGGAACACATGTCGAGGGGACTGCTGCCGTGCGCGAGAGTGCTGCTGAACGCCATGACCGCCTGCTGGGGCTGGTACGGGAACGGGGCTCCGCCCGCGTCTCCGATCTCGCCTCCCAGCTGGGGGTCTCACCCGTCACGGTGCGCCGGGACGTCGAGGAGCTGGCGGCCCGTGGCCTGCTCGACCGGGTGCACGGTTCGGTCTCCTGGCCGCAGGACAGCGGCGTCACGGCGGCCGGTGCCGCGGGCGGTGCGGGCGGCGGCGCGGGCGGCGGCCTCGTCCTCGGCATGCTCGCGCCCTCCTCGACGTACTACTTCGCCGAAGTGATCCGAGGAGCGCACGAGGCCGCGGCGCGCGCCGGGGCCCGGCTCATCCTGCGGATCTCGGACTACCGGCCGGAGGAGGACCACGCCCGCACACAGGGCCTGCTCGCCGCGGGCGCCGAGGGCGTGCTGGTCGCGCCCGGCTGGCGGCGGCCCGGCGACCCGGCGGCGTTCGGCGACTGGCTCACCTCCCTGCCCGTGCCCACGGTGCTCCTCGAACGGCAGCCGGCCGCCGGTTCCCCGCTGGACGCCCTGGACCGGGTCTGCTCGGACCACCGGCACGGAGTGCTGCTCGCCCTGCGCCACCTGGTGGGACTCGGCCACGGGGCGCCCCTGCTGATGGCCCGCGCCGATTCACCGACGGCACTCGCGGTGCGGTCCGGGTACGAGGAGGCACTCGCCGTACTGGGGCTTCGCGCCCCGCAGGACGTGATCGGCTCCGTACCCGCCGACCAGGAGCCGGACGCCTTCGAGGAGGCCGTGCAGGCCCTGCGCGAGGCCGTCGTCTCCGGGGTGGCGACCGCGGCCCTGATCCACAACGACGTGGACGCGATCCAGGTCGTACAGCGGCTGGCCGAGCTCGGCGTGCGCGTGCCGCAGGACCTCGCGCTCATCGCCTACGACGACGAGGTGGCGGCGCTCGCGGACACTCCGCTCACCGCCGTGGCCCCGCCCAAGCGGGAGGTGGGAAGACATGCGACGGACCTGCTGGTGGAACGCCTCACGCAGGCCCGGGACACCGGCGCCGAGCCGCCCCGCCGCCATCTGACGCTGCTCCCGCAGCTCCGCGTCCGGGACTCCTGCGGAGACCCCCTGGCGTAGCTCAACCGACCGGTTTCCTTCATAACCGTTCTGATCTTTTTTCGATCAATCAATCTTTCGCTCTTGACTTCGGTCACGGCGAGTTCCAGGATCACGGCCAACGCCCCATTTCGCCGCCTGTTCAGGAGCCTCGCTGTGAGCCGCAGTTGGAGCAGAACGTCCCACGTCATCGTCGGCGCCGCCACCGCCCTCGCCGTTCTCACGGCGTGCGGCGGCAGCGGTGAGAACGAAGCCGCACCCGGAAGCGACGGCAAGCCCGTCAGCATCACCTTCTGGGGCTGGGCGAAGGGATCGAAGGAAGTCGTCGACGCGTTCAACGCCTCGCACAAGAACATCAAGGTCGTCTACGAGGAGATCCCGTCCGGTAACGCGGGCGGCTACGCCAAGATCTCCAACGCGGTGAAGGCGGGCAACGCGCCCGACCTCGTCAGCATCGAGTACCCGCAGCTGCCCGAGTTCGTCAGCCAGGGCTCGGTCCAGGACATCAGCGCGTACGTCACGGACGACATCAAGAAGAAGCTGCTGCCGCAGGCGGTGGAACTGACCACGCTCGGCGGCAAGAACTGGGCCGTCCCGTTCGACGCCTCGCCGCAGGCGTTCTACTACCGCCAGGACCTGTTCAAGAAGTACGGCGTCGAGGTCCCCAAGACCTGGGACGACTTCCGCGAGGCGGCCGAGAAGGTCAAGAAGGCCGACAAGAAGGCCCGCATCGGCACCTTCTTCCCCGACGACCCGACCACCTTCCAGGCGATGGCCTGGCAGGCCGGGGCCCAGTGGTACAAAGCCGAGGGCGACGCCTGGAAGGTGAACACCACCGACGGGGCGACCACGAAGACCGCCGACTACTGGCAGGGTCTGATCGACGACGACCTGATCAGGGCCAACGCCTCGTTCAGCCCGGAGTGGACCAACTCGCTCAAGAGCGGCGGCACGGTCGGCTACCTCGGGGCCGCCTGGGGCGCCGGTGTCCTGAAGGGCACGCTGCCCGAGCAGAGCGGCAAGTGGGCCGTCGCACCGATGCCCAGCTGGGACGGCACACCGGCGAGCGGCATGCTCGGCGGGTCCACCTTCGCCGTGTCGAAGAACAGCAAGAAGGCCGAGGCGGCCGTCGAGTTCGCCACCTGGATGTCGACCACGCCGGAAGGCATCAAGGCCCGTATCGCATCCGGCACTTCGAGCGCCTTCCCGGCCGCGGCCGAACTGCGCCCGGTGGCGAAGGCCGCCTTCGACGCGAGCTACTACGGCGGCGAGGACATCTACCAGGTCTTCGAGGGCGCCGCGACGTCCATCCGGCCCGACTGGGCCTGGGGCCCGACGACCGGCACCTCCAACACGGTCATCAAGGACCAGTTCGGCAAGGTGGCGAGCGGGGACACCACGATCACCGAAGCGGTGAAGGCGGGCCATGACGCCACGGTCGCCGAGCTCAAGAAGCGCGGCCTGAAGGTCGAGGACGCCGGCTGATGAAGCGCGCCCGGACAAACAGAGCCGCCGCAGTCCTGCTGGTCCCGTTCTTCGCGCTGTTCACCGTGGTCATGGTGGTGCCGATCGGTTACGCGGTCTGGCTCAGCCTGTTCACGGAGAAGCAGTCAGGACTGGGTTTCGGCGGTACCGAGACCGTCTTCAGCGGCCTCGACAACTACGCGGCGGCGCTGGGTGACCGGGCCTTCCGCGAGGGCTTCGTCGTCCTGCTCGGATACTGCCTCTTCTACATTCCGCTGCTGCTCGTCGGAGCCCTCGCGCTCGCACTGCTGCTGGACTCCACGCTCGCCCGCGCCCGCCGGTTCTTCCAGCTCGCACTCTTCCTCCCGCACGCCGTGCCCGGCATCATCGCCGCGCTGATCTGGGTCTACCTCTACACACCCCAGCTCAGCCCGGTGGTCAGCGCCATGGAGTCCGGGGGAATCGGCTTCGACTTCTTCTCGCCCGAAGGCGCCCTCCCCTCCATCGTCAACATCGCGCTGTGGGAATGGCTCGGCTACAACATGGTGATCTTCTACGCCGCGCTCCAGGCCGTGGACCGTTCCGTACTCGAAGCGGCCACGGTGGACGGTGCGGGGGCATGGCGGATCGCCTTCTCCATCAAGGTGCCGCTGATCCGCGCCTCGGTCGCGATGGTCGCCCTGTTCACGGTCATCGGCTCGCTCCAGCTGTTCACCGAGCCGCTGATCCTCAACAAGGGGACGGGCTCCGCCGTCTCCTCCACCTGGACGCCGAACATGTACGCGTACACCGCGGCCTTCGAACGCAACGACTACGGGCTCGCCGCCGCCGCATCCATCCTGCTGGCCCTGACCGCCGCGCTGCTGTCCTTCGTCGTCACCCGCTTCACCGGACGCAAGGGCAGGAAGGCATGAACCCCTCAGCTCCCCCGAGCCGCTGGCTGTCGAAGACCGCCGTCAACGGCTTCCTGATGCTCGCCGTCGTCTACATGCTCTTCCCCCTCGTCTGGCTGGTCACTGCGGCCACCAAGGACACCGGCGACCTGCTCGCGGGCAACGCCTTCTCGTTCGAGGGCTTCAACCTCGGCGAGAACCTGTCGAACCTCGCCTCGTACGGCGACGGCGTCTACTTCCGCTGGTACCTCAACAGCCTTCTCTACGCCGGCGGCGGGGCGCTCGTCTGCTCCCTGATCTGTGTCGCCGCGGGCTACGCCTTCGACAAGTACGAATTCCGGGGCAAGGAGAAGCTGTTCGGTCTCGTCCTGATGGGCGTGCTCGTACCGACCACGGCGCTCGCCCTGCCGATGTATCTGCTGGCCTCGAAGACCGGACTGGTCAACACCTACTGGGCGGTGCTGATCCCCGTACTCGTCAACCCGTTCGGCGTGTATCTCGCGCGGGTCTTCTGTACCGGGTACATACCGAACGAGGCCCTGGAGGCGGCCCGGATCGACGGTGCGGGTGAGCTGCGCACCTTCTGGTCGATCGGTCTGCGGATGGTCATGCCGGGCTTCGTGACCGTCTTCCTCTTCCAGTTCACCGCGATCTGGAACAACTTCTTCCTCCCCCTGGTGATGCTCTCGGACCGCGAACTCTTCCCCCTGAGCCTCGGCCTCTATTCCTGGAACGCCAACACCCGTGGCGAGCCGAGCTTCTACCCTCTCGTCGTCACCGGATCGCTCCTCGCCGTCATCCCCCTGATCGTCGCCTTCGTCTCACTGCAGCGGCACTGGAAGGCGGGTCTGACGGCCGGAAGCGTCAAGTGACCGTCAGCGCGAGACCTGAGGAGTCGAGTTCCACCATGCCCCACGCCACTGACAACCGGCCCCGCACGACTGACGACCGGCCCCGCGCACTGCTCGCGATGGGGCCCGGCATCGCCGGCCGGCTGCTCGCGGAGCGCCACCTCACCCGGCTGGCCGCCCTCACCCGTACGGACCCCGGCCTCGTCGCCCACGACCTGGCCGCGCCGGGACCGGAGGCCGCCGCCGCGCTCGCCGAGGCGGACGTGCTCCTCACCTGCTGGGGCGCGACGCCGCTCACCGCGGAGATACTGGCCGCGGCCCCTCGCCTGCGTGCCGTCGTGCACGCGGCCGGGTCCGTCAAGCACCACATCACCGAAGCCTGCTGGGAACGCGGCATCGCCGTCACATCGGCGGCCAATGCCAACGCCCTGCCGGTCGCCGAGTTCACACTCGCCGCGATCATCTTCGCCAACAAGCGGGTGCTGCACGCCGCTCAGCGCTACCGGACACTGCGCGCCGACCACGACTGGCTCCGGGATCTCGACGCGAGCGGCAACTACCGCCGTACGGTCGGCATCGTCGGCGCGTCCCGGATCGGCCGCCGGGTGATCGAACTGCTGCGCCCCTTCGATCTGGACGTCCTGCTGTACGACCCGTACGTCTCCGCCGCCGAGGCGGCCGGGCTCGGTGTGCGGCCGGTGACGCTGGCGGAGCTGTGCGCCCGCAGTTCGGTGGTCTCCGTCCACGCGCCGCAGCTCCCCGAGACGCGCCACCTCATCGGGGCGGAGCAACTGGCGCTGATGCCGGCGGGGGCGACGCTCATCAACACGGCGCGCGGTTCACTGGTCGACGAGGAGGCGCTGCTTCCGGAGCTGGTGGGCGGGCGGCTGCACGCGGTGCTGGATGTGACGGATCCCGAACTGCCCCCGTCGGCTTCCCCGTTGTACGACCTGCCGAACGTCCTGCTCACCCCGCACATCGCCGGGTCGCTGGGCAACGAGCTGCACCGGATGGCCGACCACGCGCTGGACGAGCTGGAACGCTTCGCCGATGGCCGCCCGTTCGCGGACCCGGTGACCGCGGAGGTACTGAACCACTCCGCGTGACCGGCCAGGAAACGCACCGAGGCCCGGTGCCCCCGCGACGGGGGTACCGGGCCTCAGTGATGTGCCGGGCGCGTACTAGTGGGAGTGACCGTGCCCACCGTGACCGGCGTCGGCCTCGTCGTCGGCCGGCTTCTCGACGACCAGGGTCTCGGTCGTGAGCAGCAGCGACGCGATGGACGCGGCGTTCTCCAGCGCGGAGCGGGTGACCTTGACCGGGTCGATGACGCCGGCCTTCACCAGGTCGCCGTACTCGCCGGTCGCGGCGTTGAAGCCCTGGCCCTTGTCGAGCTCGGCGACCTTGGAGGTGATGACGTAACCCTCCAGGCCGGCGTTCTCGGCGATCCAGCGCAGCGGCTCGACGGCGGCGCGGCGCACGACCGCGACACCGGTGGCCTCGTCGCCGGTCTTGCCGAGGTTGCCCTCGAGGACCTTGACGGCGTGGACCAGAGCGGAGCCACCACCGGAGACGATGCCCTCCTCGACCGCGGCGCGGGTCGCGGAGATGGCGTCCTCCAGACGGTGCTTCTTCTCCTTGAGCTCCACCTCGGTGGCGGCACCGACACGGATCACGCACACGCCGCCGGCCAGCTTCGCGAGGCGCTCCTGGAGCTTCTCGCGGTCCCAGTCGGAGTCCGTGGACTCGATCTCGGCCTTGATCTGGTTGACGCGGCCCTTGACGTCGGCGGACTCGCCGCCGCCGTCGACGATGGTCGTGTCGTCCTTGGAGACGGTGACGCGGCGGGCGGTGCCCAGCACGTCGAGACCGGCCTGGTCGAGCTTGAGGCCGACCTCTTCGGCGATGACGGTCGCACCGGTGAGGGTGGCGATGTCGCCGAGCATGGCCTTGCGGCGGTCACCGAAGCCCGGGGCCTTCACCGCGACGGCGTTGAAGGTGCCACGGATCTTGTTGACGACCAGGGTCGAAAGGGCTTCGCCCTCGACGTCCTCGGCGATGATCAGCAGCGGCTTCGAGCCACCCGACTGGATGACCTTCTCCAGGAGCGGGAGCAGCTCCTGGATGGAGCCGATCTTGCCCTGGTGGATCAGGATGTACGGGTCGTCGAGGACGGCCTCCATACGCTCCTGGTCGGTCACCATGTACGGGGACAGGTAGCCCTTGTCGAAGGCCATGCCCTCGGTGAACTCGAGGTCCAGACCGAAGGTGTTGGACTCCTCGACGGTGATGACACCGTCCTTGCCGACCTTGTCCATCGCGTCCGCGATGAGCTCGCCGACCTGGGTGTCCTGCGCGGAGAGCGCGGCCACGGCGGCGATGTCGGACTTGTCCTCGATCGGGCGGGCGGTCGCGAGGAGCTCCTCGGACACGGCCTTGACCGCGGCGTCGATGCCCTTCTTCAGGGCGGCCGGGGAGGCACCCGCGGCGACGTTGCGCAGGCCCTCGCGGACGAGCGCCTGGGCCAGGACGGTGGCGGTGGTGGTGCCGTCACCCGCTACATCGTTGGTCTTGGTCGCCACCTCCTTCACCAGCTGGGCACCGAGGTTCTCGTACGGGTCGTCGAGCTCGACCTCGCGCGCGATGGTGACACCGTCGTTGGTGATGGTGGGAGCGCCGAACTTCTTGTCGATGACGACGTTGCGGCCCTTGGGGCCGATCGTCACCTTCACCGTGTCGGCAAGCTTGTTGACGCCGCGCTCAAGGGCGCGACGGGCGTCCTCGTCGAACTTCAGAATCTTCGCCATGGGCTGTTGCCTGTCCTCTCAAAACGAACTGCGCCCCTGACCACCCGGCTAGTTTTCGCAGGGGGCCAGGGGCGCAGAACAGAAACAAACGTGGGTGAATTACTTCTCGACGATCGCGAGCACGTCGCGAGCCGAGAGGACGAGGTACTCCTCGCCGTTGTACTTCACCTCGGTGCCGCCGTACTTGCTGTACAGAACGACGTCGCCGGTCTTGACGTCGAGCGGAAGGCGCTCGCCGTTCTCGAAGCGGCCCGGGCCCACGGCAAGGACGACGCCCTCCTGGGGCTTCTCCTTGGCGGTGTCGGGAATGACCAGGCCGGAGGCCGTGGTCTGCTCGGCGTCGAGCGGCTGGACCACAATGCGGTCCTCGAGCGGCTTGATCGCAACCTTGGAGCTGGTGGTCGACACGATCCGGTCTCCCCCTTCGGAGATCTCACGGGGTTTAACAGTCTTTGGGGTGGCGACCAGGTCGATCCGTCGTCGCGGGTGCCGGACCTGCCCTGTCGCGCGGTGGTGCTGGCACTCTCCAGTGGGGAGTGCCAGACCCGAGACTATGACCGCGATTAGCACTCGGTCAAGCGGAGTGCCAATTCAGTACCCCGGCGTGGCGGCCGGACCGCCCTCCCGTGTCACACGTAGTCCTCCAGTCTGGCGACCGCGTAACCCTTGTCCGTGACCGTCTTCATGACCCGCCGGATCATGTCGGGCATGGAGCCCTTCCAGTCCTCGCGCCCGCGGAAGTGGGTGAGGATGATGTCGCCGGGGTGCAGGTCGCGGTCCCACTCGCGCCACTCCATGTGGTCGGGGAACGCCTCGGACGACCACAGAGGCACGGCCTTGATGCCGCAGGACTTGGCGATGCGCAGGGTGTCGCGGTTGTAGTTGCCGTACGGCGGCCGGAAGAGCGTGGGCCGCTTCCCGAACCGCTTCGCCATCCTGTCCTGCTGGCCGCAGATCTCCCGCTTCTGCTCTGCGTACGACAGGCCGGGCATATAGCGGTGGTTCAGCGTGTGGTTGCTGAGGGTGACACCGCGGGCCTGCATCTTCTTGAAGTAGCCGTAGTCGTCGTTGATCACGTAGTCGCTGAGGAAGGCGCTGTACGGGATGTCGAGCTCCGTCATCATCCGCAGCAGCTCGGGGTCCTTCTCGGCCCCGTCGTCCATCGTCAGGAAGACGATCCGTTCCTTGGTCGGCACGGTGGTGAAGACGGGCGGCAGCGCGTCCCCGCCGGTGACCTCGAAACCCTTGCGGGTGGTGATGCGCGGTTTGACGGCCGGCGGGGCGGGCGGGACCAGCGGGACCTTCGCCAGCCGCCACTTCTTCGCGACGGCGACCCGGGCGGCCTGCTTCCGCTTCACCTTCTCGGCGTACACGGAAAGCGCGCCGGCCGGCGGCGCCTTCAGTGCGGGCGGCCCCTCCTGACCGGCGGCGGGCGCCGCCGGGCGTTCGCCGCGCCCCGCGCCACCCGCCTTCTCGGCGCCGCCCGTGCCTTCGGCGGCGCACCCGGAGGCGAGTGAGGCGGCAAGGAGTGCGATCAGGACGGTGCAGACCGGCCCACGGGCGAGGAGGCCGGGTCCGTTCCGCTTCATGGCGGATTCTTCCTTTTGTCGTACTAGTTGCATGGCGCCGCATCCTGCCAGTGCGCGGCCGGGCGCCCGGCCCGACACCGCCGCCCGGCCCGCCCGGTCCCCCGGCTGGCTCACAATGGGCCGGGTGAACGCTCTCCCGACGTCCGATGTGCCCGACCCGCTCGCCGGCTTCCACGCCCTGCTCGCCCCCGAGGGCGCGGCGCTCCTTGCCGAGCTACGCGACCACGACCCCGCACGGGAACTGGCCACCGCGACCCGTCTGCGCCGCAGCCACCCCGCCGATCTCGTGTCGGCGGCCCTGGGGCAGGCCAGGCTGCGCCAGCGGGCGGTGGCGAAGTTCGGCGCCGAGGACGCGTACCGGATGTTCTTCACCCCCAACGGGGTCGAGCAGGCGACCCGCACCTCGGTCGCCACCTACCGCGCCCAGCGGTTCGCCGGCCTCGGCGTGCGGAGCGTGGCCGATCTCTGCTCCGGGATCGGCGGCGACGCGATCGCCCTGGCGCGTGCGGGCATCCAGGTCCTGGCCGTGGACCGCGATCCACTGACCGCCGAGGTGGCCAGGGCCAATGCGGCGGCGCTCGGCCTGGAAGCACTGATCGAGGTGCGATGCGCCGATGTCACCGAGATCGACACCGCCCCGTACGACGCGGTCTTCGTCGACCCGGCCCGGCGCGGCGGACGGGGCCGGATCTTCGACCCGGAGGCGTACTCGCCCCCGCTGTCCTGGGCGACCGGGGCCGCGCTCAAGGCCCCCCGGGCCGCGCTGAAGATCGCCCCCGGCGTCCCCCACGAGGCGATCGGTCCGCAGGCCGAGGCGGAGTGGATCTCGGACGGCGGCGATGTGAAGGAGGCGGTGCTCTGGTTCGGCGAGGGCTTCACCCCGGGCTCCTTCCGGGCCACGCTCCTCCCGGCCGGCGCCACCCTGACGGCCCCGGCCCCGCTGCCCGCCCCGCCCGTGGGACCGGTGGGCCGCTATCTGTACGAGCCCGACGGCGCCGTCATCCGCGCCCATCTGGTCGCCGACATCGTGGACCGGTGCCGCGGACGGCTGTTCGACGAGATGATCGCGTACGTCACGAGCGACGAGCAGTACGACTCCCCGTACACGACGGCGTACGAGATCACCGACACGCTCCCCTTCAACATGAAGAAGCTCAAGGCCCTGCTGCGGGAGCGGAAGGTCGGCGTCCTGACCGTCAAGAAGCGCGGCTCCGCGGTCGAACCGGAGGAACTGCGCCGCAAGATGAAACTCCAGGGCCCGAACGCGGCGACGGTGTTCCTGACCCGGGTGGCGGACGTGCCTACGATGCTGGTCGGTCAGCCCCTGAAGCGACCCTGACCAACGGTTCGACCGGAGTACCGACGAGGACCCGGAGCACCCAACGGCGGTGCGCGAACGCCTTGACGACGCCGATCAGGCCCGTCAGCCAGGCGATGAGGCCGAGGCCCATGAGCAGGGCCACCTCGCCGTACGTCTCCTCGCCGGCCTCCGCGCCCGCCGGAACGACCACACACGCGTACAGGCCGACGGCGCACAGCACGAAGGAGGTCAGCATCCAGATGAGGCTGACACCCGGAATCCGCAGGCGCTGATCGCCCACCGGGTCGCGGTCCAGCGCGCCCCACTGGACGAGCAGTCGGCGGACCTGCCGGTCCCTGGCGAGCCCGACGGCGACGAACGCGACCGACGGCACCAGCAGAGCGACGCCGAAGACGAAGAAGACCACGCCCAGCATCGCGGCGAACACGTCGTCGGGCTGTTCGAACGAGATGATCGCCGTCCCCACGGACGACCAGGCGAGCGCCGCCAGCATCCCCCACAGCCACAGCATGCCGAGCCGCGCGTGTCCCAGGTGCGCCGCAACCAACTCGCCGAGGACCACGGCCCGGTCGGTGAGCATCGCCTGCCGGTCGGGCCAGGAGCGCAGCTCCACGGGCGGCGGGGGCGGGGGCAGCGGCGAACGGCGTGACATGCCCCAGACACTACCGAGTTCTCTCGGACATCCACGGGGGCCTCGGCCGGGTGCCGTGCAGGCGCGGGCCGCTCACGCGTCCCGGAGCGCCTGGATGTCCAGCTTCCGCATGCCGAGCATCGCCTTCATGGCCCGCTCCGCCTTCGCCGGGTCCGGGTCGGTCAGCAGCTCGGGCAGAGCCTTCGGGACGATCTGCCAGGACAGGCCGTACTTGTCCTTGAGCCACCCGCACTGACCCTCCTCGCCCTCTGCGGTGAACACGTCCCACAGCCGGTCCACCTCGGCCTGGTCCTCGCAGTCCACGGAGAGCGAGATGGCCTCCGTGAAGGGGAACTGCGGGCCGCCGTTGAGGGCGACGTACTCCTGGTCCGCGAGCCGGAAGCTCACTGTCATGACCGAGACCGTCCCGCCCGGGGCCCCCGACCCGTAGTGCGTGACGTCCAGAATCCGCGAGTCACCGCCGAAGACGGAGACGTAGAACTCAGCCGCCTCCTCCGCCTGGCTGTCGAACCACAAGAACGTCGTGATCTTCTGCATGGTCTTCTCCTCGCCGAAATGCCGAAGCACGGCACGATGCCTTCGGAAGGTAGACCCGCCACGCCCCCGGAACTCATCGCGACACCCGGTCGGCGCGCGCCAGCAGCAGCGTCCTCTCCTGCTCGTTACGGGTCAGCTCCGCCGCCCGTACGAACTCCGCACGCGCCTCGTCCCCCCGCCCCAGCCGCTCCAGCAGATCGCCCCGCACGCTCGGCAGCAGGTGATACGCCTTCAGTTCCGGACCCGCCGCCAGCGCGTCCACCAGGGCGAGACCCGCCGCCGGTCCCTCGGCCATCGACACAGCGACCGCCCGGTTCAGCTCCACCACGGGGGACGGAGTGAGCGCGCCGAGGTGGCCGTACAGCGTGGCGATCGTGGTCCAGTCCGTGTCCCCGTACGTCACCGCGTGCGCGTGACAGGCGGCGATCGCGGCTTGGAGGGCGTACGGTCCCGTCGCCCCGCCCGCCGCGTTCGCCCTCGCCAGGGCGGCGAAGCCGCGCCGGATCAGCAACTGGTCCCAGCGGGTGCGGTTCTGGTCGGCGAGCAGCACCGGCGCACCGTCGGGCCCGGTCCGCGCGGGGGCGCGCGACGCCTGGAGTTCCAGCAGCGCGACGAGCCCGTGGACCTCGGGCTCCTTCTCCATCAGGCCGGCCAGCACCCGGGCCAGACGCAGCGCGTCCTGGCAGAGGGCCGGGCGCAGCAGATCATCGCCCGCGGTCGCCGCGTACCCCTCGTTGAAGATCAGGTAGATGACTTCGAGCACCGAGCCGAGGCGGTCGGCGCGGTCGGGGCCGTACGGCACCTCGAAGGGGACGCCCGCCCGGCCCAGGGTCCGCTTCGCCCGGACGATGCGCTGGGCGACGGTCGGTTCGGGAGCCAGGAACGCGCGGGCGATCTCCTCGGTGGTGAGCCCGCCCAGGAGGCGCAGGGTGAGGGCGATCCGGGCCTCGGTGGAGAGCACCGGATGGCAGGAGGTGAAGATCAGCCGCAGCAGATCGTCGTCGATGTGGTCCGGATCGGCTGGTTCCGGCGGCGGCACGTCCTCCAGGGTCCTGCCGACCTCCGCGAGCTTGCGCCGGTAGGTCTCCTTGCGGCGTACGAGGTCGATCGCCCGGTGCTTCGCGGTGGCCGTCAGCCAGGCGCCCGGCCGCTCGGGGACCCCGGATTCCGGCCACTGCTCCAGCGCGGCGAGCAGGGCGTCCTGGGCGATCTCCTCGGCGATGCCCACGTCCCGCACGATGCGGGCGGTAGCGGCGATGATCCGCGCCGATTCGATCCTGTACACGGCTTCGACGGCACTGCGTGCTTCTGTCACGGCCACCCATCAGAGCAGCCGGGGGCGGGGGCGGCAAGGACCTGCCGCCCCACCCCGATGTTTGTCAGCCTTCGGCGATCTCGCGGATCTCGGAGGTGACGGTCCAGTACGTCTCGTGGACCGCGAGGAAACGCTTGGTCCACTCCAGGATCTCGGCCTTGTCCTTGGCCTGGATGATCGCGTAGCCGCCGATGACTTCCTTCGTCTCGGTGAACGGCCCGTCGGTGACGGTGAACTCGCCGTTGGACCAGGTGACCCTGGTGCCCTGCGAGGTCGGGGCGAGCCCGGCCGTGTCCAGCAGGACACCCGCCTTGGTCATCTCCTCGATCAGCGCGCCCATGCGCTGCATGAGCCCTTCGCTCGGACCCTCGGCCGGGGCGTTGTTCTCGTCGATACGGACCATCGTCAGGTAGCGCGGCACGGTGACTCCCTCGGGTCGGGGCGGGCTGTTTCCCCGCCTCACACTCGTACGTCGAACGGGCACGCCCCGGATCGACACCCCCGGCAGAAATTCTTACCGGAAGTTTTCAGCCGAAAGTTTTCAGCCGACGGACTCGAAGCGCCAGCGGTGCACCGGCCGCGCGATCAGTTCCGCGTCCGGCTCTGGGAGTTCGGGCAGCTCGTCACCGTACGCCGCCTCCCACCAGGTGATGACGAGCACCCGGTCCTGGGGCGCGCGCAGCAGCTCGCGGCGTACGGGCTCGCGGGCCAGTTCCGCCGACCGGGCCCGCGCCCACTCCAGCAGCTCGGCGCCCCGGCCCTCGGTGGCCCGTGCCTCCCACATCAGCGCGACAGTCATCCGTACAGGTTGTCCTTGCTGATCTCGTGCACATGGTCGTGGTCGTGGGCATGGGCGCCCGGTACGTGGGTCTCCGTCACCGGCAGCGAGGAGTCGGCCGACAGTTCCAGGTCCGAGGCCGGCCGGTTGCGGGCCACCATCTCCGCGCCGAGTGCGGCGACCATCGCCCCGTTGTCCGTGCAGAGTCCGGGCCTGGGCACCCGCAGCCGGATACCGGCCCGCGAGCACCGCTCCTCGGCCAGGGCCCGCAGCCGCGAGTTGGCCGCGACTCCGCCGCCGATCATCAGATGGTCGACGCCCTCGTCCTTGCAGGCCCGCACCGCCTTGCGGGTGAGCACGTCCACGACGGCCTCCTGGAAGGACGCCGCCACGTCCCGTACCGGCACCTCCTCGCCGGACGCCCGCTTCGCCTCGATCCAGCGCGCCACGGACGTCTTGAGCCCGGAGAAGGAGAAGTCGTACGCGGGATCGCGCGAACCGCTCAGACCGCGCGGGAACGCGATGGCCTTCGGGTCGCCCTCCTTCGCCAGCCGGTCGATGACCGGGCCGCCGGGGAATCCGAGGTTCAGCACCCGGGCGATCTTGTCGAACGCCTCGCCCGCCGCGTCGTCGATGGTCGCGCCGAGCGGCCGTACGTCATTGGTGATGTCCGGCGCGAGCAGCAGCGAGGAGTGCCCGCCGCTGACCAGCAGCGCCATGGTCGGCTCGGGGAGCGGGCCGTGCTCCAGCTGGTCGACGCAGATGTGCGAGGCGAGGTGGTTGACCCCGTAGAGCGGCTTGCCGAGCGCGTACGCGTACGCCTTGGCGGCCGAGACCCCGACGAGCAGCGCGCCCGCGAGTCCGGGTCCTGCCGTGACCGCGATGCCGTCGAGGTCGCGCGCGCTGATCCCGGCGTCCTTCAGGGCGCGTTCGATGGTCGGGACCATCGCTTCCAGATGGGCGCGGGAGGCGATCTCCGGGACGACACCACCGAACCGGGCGTGTGTGTCGACGCTGGAGGCGACGGCGTCCGCGAGCAGCGTCGTGCCGCGCACGATGCCGACCCCGGTCTCGTCGCAGGAGGTCTCGATGCCCAGTACGAGCGGTTCGTCAGCCATCAGTCAGTCTCAGTCTCTTGTCCGGGCTCTTGTACGTGGAGGCGCATGACGAGCGCGTCGATGTTGCCGGGCTGGTAGTAGCCGCGCCGGAAGCCGATCGGCTCGAAGCCGAAACGTTCGTACAGCTTCTGCGCACGGGTGTTGTCGACCCGGACCTCAAGGAGCACGGCGGTGCACTCGAAGGCCGTGGCGTGCTTGAGGAGGTCGGTGAGGAGTTCGGAGCCGAGGCCGCCGCCCCAGTGGTCGCGGGCGACGCCGATGGTCTGGACGTCGGCGAGGTCTCCGGCGGCGGCGAGTCCCGCGTAACCGACGATCCGGCCGGTGGCCGGTTCCTCGGCGACGACATAGCGGCGGGTGGCCCGGGGGCCGCGGGCGTGGGCCAGCTCCGACCAGAACATCCCGGCCGACCAGGCGTCCTCCGGGAACAGCTCGTGTTCGAGCTCCAGCACCGGATCGATGTCCCACCAACGCATCTCGCGCAGCACGGCGGTCACGGTCGCCGCACCTGCCCCATGGGTCGCGTCGGTCACTTCGGGGTGACCACCTTGTAGTTCTTCGGCACCTGGGCGTCGGGCCTGCGCAGATAGAGCGGCTGCGGCGGGAGCAGCTCCTGCCCGGCGGCGAGGCGTTCGGCGGCGAGGGCGGCCAGCGCGCCCGCCGACACGTGTTCGGGCGCGCGGGCGTCCGGGAACGCCTCCGGGTAGAGCACAGCGCCCGCCCCGACGACGGGCAGCCCCGCGAGCTGTCCGGCGATATCGGCGGGACGGTCCACGGCGGGGTCACCCGTGCGAGTAAGAGAATCCTCGTACCGCGCCCAGTAGACCTCCTTGCGGCGGGCGTCCGTGGCGACGGCGAACGGCCCCTGGAGACCGGCGAGCCCGGCGGCGTACGCGAGGCCGTCCAGGGTGCACAGGCCGTACACGGGGACGGAGAGCGCGGAGCCGAAGGCGGCGGCCGTCACGAGACCGACGCGCAGGCCGGTGTACGGGCCGGGGCCGACGCCCACGACCACGTCGGTCACGGCGTCGAGCTTCACCCCGGCCTCGGCGAGGACGCGGTCGACGGCGGGCAGCAGCAGTTCGCCGTGCCTCCGGGCATCGACCTGGCTCGTCGCGGCGACGACGGCGGAGCCGTCGTGCAGGGCGACGGTGACGGCGGGGGTGGCGGTATCAACGGCGAGCAGGAGCACACAAACAGCCTACGGCTCCGCCGACGGGGTCACCGCGCCCGTACGTCGTCCCGGTACGCCCCGCCCCGGCTGCTACCGTCACCCGGTATACGTGTGTACGACATAAACGCTTGTACGACATGCGCCGGATGACAGGCGAAAGGGGAGCTCAGGTGGCAAGGGGCAGCT
Source organism: Streptomyces sp. NPDC055749 (assembly GCF_053617235.1). Classification (NCBI taxonomy): domain Bacteria; kingdom Bacillati; phylum Actinomycetota; class Actinomycetes; order Kitasatosporales; family Streptomycetaceae; genus Streptomyces; species Streptomyces sp. NPDC055749. The sequence goes on from NZ_JBSHFH010000044.1 coordinate 26,964, forward strand.
CGGGAATCGTGGCCGGGCTCACTGCGGCGGCCGTCGTCGCGGTCAGCTTCCTCGCCTACCAGGCATCGGCGAACGCACCCGATTCGGTGGCGGCCCCCAGCTCCACGCCCTCCGGCAGCGCTTCGGCCCAGCCCACACAGAAGCCGAAGCCTCCGAAGTCGCCGCTCGCGGTGCCCGGGCACTCCGGCACCGGGCTGCGCGTCGTGTACGCGCTGAAGGACCGGCGGGTGTGGCTGGTGGACGGCAAGGGGAACGCGGGCCGGACGTTCCGCGTCATGCCGAGCCCGGTCAGCCCGCCGCCCGGTGCCTACCAGGTGGGTTCGCGTACCGGCAGCGTCAAGGGCTCGGACGGCGTGATGATCGAGCACGTCGTGCGCTTCACGAACGTCGACGACGTGGCCATCGGGTTCAGCGCGGCCCAGGACGGCACGATGGCGAGCCCGGACCCGACGTCGAAGACCGGTGGCGTACGGATGAAGCGGGCGGACGGCGACGCGATGTGGACGTTCGCGACGGTCGGCGTCAAGGTCGTCGTCGTCCCGTAGGTGCCGTAACCCGCGGACGTCGCGTCAGGCCGCGTCGCGCCGGGCGGGCGGCCCCGGCCGCTCCTCGCGGTCCGTCCCCTCCTCGCCGTCGCCCTCCTGCTCGTCACGCTCACGCGGTGGCGTGGAGACCGCCGAAGCGGCGGCGCAGGAGGCCAGCAGATCCTTCATGGACACCGCCGACGACGGCCGCGCCTGCGGCGACTGCGGCTGCGCTTCACGCTCGGGCGTCGGCATGGATGCCTCCTGGGGCTCCGGTGGAAGGCGTGGTTAGGTAGACCTAACCAAGTCTTCTCTCCATGTGAACACGCCCACGGTCCCGCGCGCAACAATTTACCGACGGCCTGTCGGAAAGTCTTGCCCGGGAATGCCGTTACTCGCCCAGATCCGTCCGCAGTCCGGCCCAGCGCGGCCCGACGCCCACCAGCGTCACCGTGCGCCGCTCGTCGTCCGTGTCGCCGACCGCGCGGTGGATGAGCACGTGCAAGCGGTCGTCCGACAGCTCCTCGACCTTGCCCTCGCCCCACTCCACGACCACCACCGAATCCGGCAGCGACACATCGAGGTCCAGGTCCTCCATCTCGTCGAGCCCGCCGCCCAGGCGGTACGCGTCGACGTGGACCAGCGCGGGACCGCCGGTCAGCGACGGGTGCACGCGGGCGATCACGAAGGTGGGCGAGGTGACTGCGCCCCGCACCCCGAGCCCCTCACCGAGGCCCCGGGTCAGCGTCGTCTTGCCCGCGCCCAGCTCCCCGGTCAGCATCACCAGGTCACCGGGGGCCAGCACTCCGGCGATCCGGCGGCCGAGGTCCCGCATCTGTTCGGGTGACTCGACGGCCATCCCCAGGGTGACGGTGCCCGGTGCGGAGGTCTCGGCCACCGGGCTTTTCTGCACTGCTTCCATGCTGGTCAACGTTAAGGGGTCGGGGCCGTCGTCGGCACGGCCCCGATCCGTACCAGCAGGTCCGCGATGCGGCCGTTCACCGCCTCGGGGTACTCCAGCATCACCAGATGCCCGGCGTCCGGCACGATCACCAGCTCCGCGTCCGGCAGGACGTCCGCGATGGCCTCGCTGTGCGAACTGGGCGTCACCAGGTCCTTGTCGCCGGCCAGGATCAGCACCGGGACATCGCGGAACGCGGGCAGCGCCCCGCTCTTGTCGTGCTCGGTGAAGGCCGGATAGAACTCGGCCACCACATCGATCGGGGTGGCCTCGATCAGCCGCTCGGCGAACCGTGCGACCGCCGGGTCCACATCCCGCGAACCGAACGAGTACCGCTTGATGAGGCTCGCGAAGAGGTCGGCGGTCGCCCGCCGCCCCCGCTCCACCAGCTCCGTCTGCGAGCCGAGCGCCTTCAGGACCCCCGGCAGCACCCGCCGCACCGCGTTCACACCCGCCACCGGCAGCCCGAAGCTGACCTCGCCGAGCTTCCCGCTGGAGGTGCCGACGAACGCGACGGCTGACACCCGGTCCCGGATCAGCGCCGGGTACTGGTCGGCGAGCGCCATCATCGTCATGCCGCCCATCGAATGCCCGATCAGCACGAGCGGTCCCTCGGGCGCCGCCGCGTCGATGACCGCCTTCAGGTCACGGCCGAGCTGGTCCACGGACACGGGCACGCCATCGGCCTGTGCCCTGCCGCGCTCGGACCGGCCGTGGCTGCGCTGGTCCCAGTGGACCGTACGCACCAGACCGCTCAGCGCCGCCCGCTGGAAGTGCCAGGAGTCCTGGCTCAGGCAGTAGCCGTGGCTGAAGACGACGGTCACCGGCGCGGGCGCCTTGCGGCCGAAGAGCCTGCGCCGGCGCGAACCGGGGCCCGCCGCCCCGCCGGTGGCCGCCGCTGAGCCCGTACCACCGTCGGACTCGACCTCGTCGACCTCGTAGTGCAGCGCGGTGCCGTCGTCGGCGACCGCCTTGCCCGCCACACCCCGCAGGGCGCCGTAGGGCCCCGCGGCGTCCAGCGCCAGCCGGGCCTTCTTCCGCATGCCACGGCCCACGGTCATCCGCTCGACCGCGACACCGGCGGCCGCGCCCGCCGCGATCACTCCTATCGCCGCACCCGCGATGCCCGCCCGGCGCCAGCCGACCGCCGCGGCGGCCGTCGCCGCCACGTCCCCCGCGCTGCTCTCGCTCACCGTGCCGCGCTCCTCGTCCTCGTCGGTCGGATTCCGCCGTCACCCGGGCCCCGTACGGAGCCGGACTGGTCCGAACGAGCGGCCCTAGGGCCGCTCGTTCACATAGACGCGTGGCACGCGTGCGCCGATGCGGGTGACGATCTCGTACGCGATGGTGTCCGCCGCGACCGCCCAGTCCTCGGCGCTCGGCTCCCCCTGGTCCCCCGGCCCGAACAGCACCGCTTCCGCGCCCGGCTCCGGCTCGTCGCCTTCGAGGTCGACCACGAACTGGTCCATCGCGACCCGCCCCGCGACCGTGCGGCGCCTGCCGCCCACCAGCACCGGTCCCCGGCCCGAGGCGTGGCGCGGAATCCCGTCCGCGTACCCGACGGGGACCAGGCCGAGGGTCGTCTCCGCGGGCGTCGTGTAGTGGTGGCCGTAACTGACGCCGTGGCCCGCGGGCACCTGCTTGACCAGGGCGACCGACGCGGCGAGCGTCATCACCGGGCGCAGCCCGAAATCGGCCGGCGTGCCCAGCTCGGGGCTGGGCGAGATGCCGTACATGGCGATCCCGGTCCGTACGAGATCGAAGTGGGACTCCGGGACCGTGAGGGTCGCCGGGGAGTTCGCGATGTGCCGCACCTCCGGCCGGACGCCCGCCTTCTCCGCGTAGTCCACCATGTCCCGGAACACGTCCAGCTGGGACGCGATCGACGGGTGGCCCGGCTCGTCGGCGCACGCGAAGTGCGACCACAGGCCGGTGACCTCGACGGTGCCGCTCTCCTCCGCCGCGCGGGCCGCAGAGACCAGCTCCGGCCAGTCGGCGGGCTGGCAGCCGTTGCGCCCGAGGCCCGTGTCGGCCTTGAGCTGGACGCGGGCGACGGCGCCCGCCGCTGTGGCCGCTTCGACGACCTCGCGCATGGCCCACATACCGCTCACCGACACATCGATGCCGGCCTCGATCGCCTCGCGCCACGGGCCGCCGGGCGTCCACAGCCAGCACATCACCCGGCCGCCGAGCCCGGCAGCGCGCAGGGCGAGCGCCTCCTGCGGCGTCGCGGTGCCCAGCCAGGTCGCGCCCGCTTCGAGCGCGGCCCTGGCGCAGGGCACCGCCCCGTGCCCGTACGCGTCGGATTTCACGACGGCCATGAGCTGCGCACCGGCCGCGCGCGCACGCAGGGCACGCACATTGGCGCGCAGCGCGCCGAGGTCGATCTCCGCGCGGGCTCTCAGGGTCGCTGTCTCGTTCATCGCGCCCAGTGTCTCAGAGGCGTACGACAGAGCGTGTCGCGTGAGCCGCGTGAGCCGTGTGACCTGGGCTCCGGGACAGGTCAGTGGCGCGCGAGTTCGTGCTCCAGATGATCCACGAGCACCGGGACATGGCTGCGGGGGACCTCCTTCACGGAAGTCACCAGCGTCACCGGGCCGCCTTCGCGGATCAGCGCGAGCAGTTCGCCGACGGCCGCGCTGTGGGCCGGGTCCGTCAGCTCGGTGCGGTAGCGGTCGACGAACTCGTCGTACCGCGATCCGGGGTCCTGGTGGTACCAGGAGCGCAGTTCGTTCGACGGAGTGACGTCCTTCGCCCACCTGTCGATCGCGGCCTTCGCCTTGGCCACCCCGCGCGGCCAGAGCCGGTCGACGAGAACCCGCACCCCGTCCCCGTCCTCGACCGGGTCGTACACCCGTCGTACGCGTACGGAACTCCTACCCACCGGTCCGCCTCCTCTCCACCACCCCACCCTGGACCGGCATCACGCGTCCCGCACATCGCGCCAGGCCGCCGGGATCGCGTCCGCGACGTCCTGTGCGGCGACCGGCGCGCCGGCCGATCCGCGGCGGGCCGCGAGACCGTGCAGATAGGCGCCGACGGACGCGGCGTCGCGCGGGGCGAGACCCGCGGCCAGCAGCGAGCCGGTCAGCCCGGAGAGCACATCGCCGCTGCCCGCGGTGGCCAGCCAGGACGTGCCGGTCGGGTTGACCCGTACGGGCGTGTCGCGGGCCTCGGCGACCAGGGTCGTCGAGCCCTTGAGCAGGACCGTGGCGCGGTAACGGGCGGCCAGCTCCCGTACGGCGGCGAGCCGCCCCGCCTCGACCTCCTCGCGCGCCACGCCGAGCAGGGCCGCGGCCTCCCCGGCGTGCGGGGTCAGCACGGTGGGCGCGGAGCGCGAGCGTACGGCTTCGGCGTCCAGCAGCCGCAGCCCGTCCGCGTCGACCAGCACCGGCACCTCGGCTGCCAGCACATCGGCGACCGCCGCGGCTGCCCGGGAACCGTCCCCGAGCCCCGGCCCGACGACCCACGCCTGCACCCGCCCGGCCTTGGACGGCGGCCCCGCGTGCACGAGCGTCTCCGGGAAACGGGCGATCACCGCGTCGGCGCCGGGACCCACGTACCGCACGGCTCCGGCCCCGCCCCGCAGCGCACCCGCGACCGCGAGCACCGCGGCCCCCGGGTACCGCTCGGACCCGGCGGCCACGCCCACGACCCCGCGCCGGTACTTGTCGCTCTCGGCGCCCGGCAGCGGCAGCAGCGCCGCCACGTCCGCGTACTGCAGGGCCTCCAGGTCCGGCGGCTCGGGCAGGTCGGGGCCCAGGCCGATGTCGACGAGCCGCAGCGCGCCCGCCCGTTCGGCGGCCGGGTCGATGAGCAGCCCCGGTTTGTACGTGCCGAAGGTGACCGTCGCGTCGGCGCGTACGGCGGCGCCGTGAACCTCCCCGGTGTCCGCCTCCACCCCGCTCGGCAGGTCCACGGCGAGGACGGGCGCCCCGTGCCCCGTGACGGCCGCCACCAGCGCCGCCGCCTCGGGGCGCAGTCCGCCGCGCCCCCCGATCCCGGTGATGCCGTCCACCACGAGATCGACGGCCCCGAGCCCGACCGCGCTGTCCAGCACCCGCCCGCCGGCCGCCTCCAGCGCGGCGAACCCGCCCGCGTGGACCTTGTCGGGCGTGGTCAGCAGCGCCCGTACCCCCGCGCCCCGCCTCGCCAGCCGGGCGCCCGCGTACAGCGTGTCGCCACCGTTGTCGCCGCTGCCGACGAGCAGGAGGACCCTTGCTCCGTACACCCGGCCGTTGCGCCGCAGCAGATCACCGCAGGCCACCGCGAGGCCGGCGGCGGCCCGCTGCATCAGGGCGCCCTCCGGCAGCCGCGCCATGAGTGCCGCTTCGGCGGCCCGTACGGTCTCCACGCTGTAAGCGGTTCGCATACGGTCAACCCTCCGCGATCACCACGGCCGACGCCACCCCCGCGTCGTGGCTGAGCGACACGTGCCAGTGCCGCACGCCGAGCTCGGCGGCGCGCGCGGCGACTGTGCCGCGCACCCGCAGCCGGGGCTGCCCGCTCTCCTCCACGTACACCTCGGCGTCCGCCCAGTGCAGGCCGCCCGGCGCGCCGAGCGCCTTGGCGACGGCCTCCTTGGCGGCGAACCGGGCGGCGAGCGAGGCGATGCCGCGCCGTTCCCCGCTCGGCAGCATCAACTCCCGTTCCAGGAAGAGCCGCCCGGCCATCTGGGGCGTTCGCTCCAGCGCCGCACCGAAACGTTCGATCTCGGCCACATCGATCCCGACCCCAATGATCACGTACTCACTCACTCATTCGACTGTCACTCGACGGTCACTGACTTCGCCAGATTGCGCGGCTGGTCCACCTCGTTGCCGCGGGCCGTCGCCAGTTCGCAGGCGAAGACCTGCAACGGCACGGTGGCGACCAGTGGCTGAAGCAGCGTAGGCGTAGCGGGGATCCGGATCAGATGGTCGGCGTACGGGACGACCGACTCGTCGCCCTCCTCGGCGATCACGATCGTGCGGGCCCCGCGGGCCCTGATCTCCTGGATGTTCGACACCATCTTCTCGTGCAGCACCGAGCGCCCGCGCGGCGACGGGACGACCACCACGACCGGCAGGTCGTCCTCGATCAGCGCGATCGGCCCGTGCTTGAGCTCACCGGCCGCGAACCCCTCGGCATGCATGTACGCGAGTTCCTTGAGCTTCAGCGCGCCCTCCAGGGCCACCGGATAACCGACGTGCCGCCCCAGGAACAGGACGGTGTCCTTGTCGGCGAGCGACCGTGCCAGTTCGCGCACGGGCTCCATCGTCTCCAGCACCCGCTCGACCGCCCCGGCCATCTCGGAGAGCTGCCGCACGACTGTCCGGATCTCGTCCGCCCACTTCGTCCCGCGCACCTGCCCGATGTACAGGGCGACGAGGTAGCAGGCGACGAGCTGCGTCAGGAACGCCTTGGTGGAGGCGACGGCGACCTCCGGCCCCGCATGCGTATAGAGAACGGCGTCGGACTCCCTCGGGATCGTCGACCCGTTCGTATTGCAGATGGCGAGCACCTTCGCCCCCTGCTCACGGGCGTGCCGCAGCGCCATCAGGGTGTCCATGGTCTCGCCCGACTGCGAGATCGCGATGACGAGCGTCCGCTGGTCCAGGATCGGGTCGCGATAGCGGAACTCGCTGGCGAGCTCCGTCTCGCAGGGCAGTCTGGTCCAGTGCTCGATGGCGTACTTCGCGATCATTCCGGCGTGGTACGCGGTCCCGCAGGCGATGACGACGACCTTGTCGATCTCCCGGAGCGCACTGGGCGCGATGCGCACCTCGTCGAGCCGCAGCGCGCCGCCCTCCCCGCCGATCCGCCCGAGCAGCGTGTCCGCGACGGCCTTCGGCTGCTCGGCGATCTCCTTGAGCATGAAGTAGTCGTAGCCGCCCTTCTCGGCCGCGGAGGCGTCCCAGTCCACGTGGTAGGCGCGGGTCTCGGCGGGCCGTCCCTCGAAGTCGGTGACGGTCACGCCTTCCCTGGTCAGCTCCACGACCTGGTCCTGGCCGAGCTCGATCGCGGACCGGGTGTGGGCGATGAAAGCGGCGACGTCCGAGGCCAGGAACGCTTCCCCGTCCCCGATCCCCACCACCAGCGGCGAGTTCCGCCGGGCGCCGACCACCGTGTCCGGCTGGTCGGTGTGCAGGGCGACGAGGGTGAAGGCCCCTTCGAGCCGCCGGCACACCTGCCGCATGGCCTCCGCCAGATCGGTGTCGGCCGAGAACGCCTCGGCCAGTAGATGGGCGACGACCTCGGTATCCGTCTCGGACGCCAGGTCATGACCGCGCCCGGCGAGCTCGTCGCGCAGCGCGGCGAAGTTCTCGATGATCCCGTTGTGCACCACGGCGACGCGCCCCGCGTTGTCCAGGTGCGGATGGGCGTTGACGTCGGTCGGCCCACCGTGCGTGGCCCACCGGGTATGCCCGATCCCGACGTTCCCGGCCGGCAACGGCCGCTCCACCAGCTCCTTCTCCAGATTGATCAGCTTCCCGGCCTTCTTCGCGGCGGCGATCCCACCGTCCGCGAGAACGGCGAACCCCGCCGAGTCGTACCCCCGGTACTCAAGACGCTTGAGACCGGCGACCACGACGTCCTGCGCCGACTGTCCTCCGACATAACCCACGATTCCGCACATAGCGGCACCATAAGGCCGGGGCGGGCGGCTGCCCAGGGTTACGGAGGGGGTGGGCGTGGGACGGGATGCGCGGCCCGCCTGGGCGGCAGCGGACCGAGGCGGGCTGCTAGCCTCCCGTCTCGATCTCCACCCCCACTCCACCCCTCGTCGACACGCCGCGCGCGAACACCGTGCACGGGCCCCACCGCGTCGCGTCCGCACCGAGGACAGTCATGTCTCAGACCACCCCCGCGATACCCGCGGAATTCGACCCGTGCGTCAACATCCCCTCCCTCGCCGGCCTCAAGGCGGCCGTGCTCAGCAACGACTGGGCGGCGACGGAGGCGTACTTCGACTTCCTCGACCACGAGGACGACCTGGCGGTCGCCTCCGGCGTCGTCACGGACATCAGTTCCTCCGAGAGGTTCCTCGAACAGGTCGTCGCCGAGCAGCCCGGCTCCGCACTGGCCCGCACCCTGCTCGCCGGGCGCTACATCATCACCGGCTGGGACATCCGCAGCTCCGCCCGCGCCAAAGACGTCTCGCGCGACCAGTTCCGGCAGTTCCACGACTGGCTTCGCCGCGCCGAGCAGCTGCTGATCGACGTGTGCGCCGAGCACCCCACGTACGCCATGGCCTGGGCGACCCGGCTGATCACCGCGCGAGGGCTCCAGCTCGGGCAGAGCGAGGCGCAGCGGCGTTACGACCGGCTCGCCGAGCATCACCCGCACCACATCTACGGACAGATCCTGCTGCTCCAGCAGCTCTGCCCCAAGTGGGGCGGCAGCTGGGAGGAGGCGCACGGATTCGCGCGCGCGTGCCTGGAGTCGGCGCCGCCCGGCAGCCACGCGGGCAGGCTCGTCGCCGAGGCGCACCTCGAGCACTGGCTCGACGATGCCGAGGACGGGCACAGCAACTACCTGAGGTCGGCCGAGGTCCGCGACGAGCTCCTGGCCGCCGCCGCCCTCTCCGTACAGCATCCGGACTACCGGCCCGGCTTCCACTGGGTGGGCGACCACAACGAGTTCGCCGGGGCGCTGAGCATGGGCGGCCACCACCGCGAGGCCGCGCCGTTCTTCCGCACCCTCGGCAACAAGGCCTCGGAGTCGCCCTGGCAGTACTTCGGCGACCCGGCCGTCCAGTTCACCAAGCACCGCAGATCCGCACTGGCGAAGGGCTGAGCCGATGTCCCAGGAATCCCCCGAGCGCACCGCCGCTCCCGCCACCGCCTCCGTCCCCGACCCGGACATCCGTGAGACCCGCGTCGACGGCGTACGCACGGTGCTTGCCCCGGCCCCCGGACCGGTCACGGCCGGTCTCTTCTTCCGGGTCGGCGTCGCCGACGAGACCCTCGCCACCAGCGGCATCACCCACCTCGTCGAACACCTCGCCCTGCACCGCCACGGCGTGTCCGACCTGCACTACAACGGCGCCACCGCCGCCACCTTCACCCTGTTCCACGTCACGGGCACCCCCGAGGAAGTGGTCACCTACCTGAACGGGGTCTGCGAGGGGCTGCGCGACCTGCCGCTGGAGCGGCTGGAGACCGAGCGCGAGATCCTGCGCACCGAATCGGCGGGCCGCAGCCAGGGCCCCAACCACCAGCTCCCGCTGTGGCGGTACGGCGCCCAGGGCTACGGCCTCAACGGACACTCCGAGTACGGCACCTGGCACCTGGACGCCGAAGCGGTGCGCGAGTGGGCCCGAACCCGCTTCACCCGCGACAACGCGGTGCTGTGGATGACCACGGACACCCTGCCCGAAGGGCTCGACCTCACCCTCCCGGCCGGCGCCCCGCAACCGCTGCCCGCGCCGACCTCCGCACTCCCGGTCACGCCGGCGTACATCAACGGCGACCGCGGCGGCGTCGTCATGGACGGCATCGTCCGGCGCTCCACCGCCGCCTCACTCTTCGCGGAGGTGCTCGGCCGCGCGCTCTACGCGGACCTGCGCCAGAAGGGCGGGTACTCCTACATCGCCGACAGCGACTACAACCCGCGCGACAACGACTTCGCGACCATCACCGCCTACGCCGACGCCCTGCCCCAGAAGCAGGACGCGGTGGTCGGCGGCTTCGTCGACGTCCTGGCCCGGCTGCGCGCGGGCCGTATCGAGCAGTCCGAACTCGACTCGGCGCGCACCAAGTTCCTCAAGCAGTACGACACCCCCGACGTCGGAGCGGCCCGGCTGCCCTCGTACGCCCTGAGTCTGCTGACGGGCCATCGCACCCTCACCCCCGACGAGCACAGGGCCGAGCTCGCCGCCGTCACCGTCGACGACCTGCGCGATGTCGCCCGCGAACTGCACTCCACGGCGCTGCTCCAGGTCCCCTCGGGGGACGCCGCATGGGCAGGCTTCACCGAGGCCCCCCAGTGGTCCACCGAGGGCTCCACCACCTCCGGCACCCGGCACCGCTCCCGGGAGGACAAGTCGGTCCTGCTGACCGTCTCCCGCGAAGCGGTCTCCCTGACCACCTCGGGCGGCCAGGTCGCCGTCCGGTACGACGAGTGCGCGGCCCTGCTCGTCTTCCCCGACGGCGCCCGCCACCTCACCGGCCTCGACGGCTTCCAGGTCAGGGCCGAACCCACCCTCTACGCGGACCTCACACCGCAGCGCCTGGCCCTGATCGACGCGGCCGTGCCGCCCGCCGCCCACGTCCGGATGCCGGCCCGCGATCCGCAGCGCATCCCCGCACCGTCCGCCCCGAGCAACCGTCCCGGCGCTCCGATGGGCAGGGGCGCCGGCCTGGCCACGACCGTCGGCATCTGGCTCAGCGGAATCGCGGTCACCGTCTGGGGACTGATCTCCGCCATGGCGACGGTGCTGGAACTGGACTCCGTACAGCCCGACCCGGTCACGATCAGCCTGATCTGGCTGGTGATCATCCCGCCGCTGGTCCTGTTCATCGCCCTGCGCCGGGTCCGCGCCAAACGCGGAGGCTGACACGTCCCGGGAGGGGCCGGCCGGCCGGCCCCTCCCCCACGTGACCGAGCCCACCCCCCACTGAGTTAAAACTCCCGCAACAATGAACCCGTGATCTCTTCGCCGCCACGAAGCACCCACCGTCGCACCGAGCACGCGCCGACGCCCTACGTCGACCTGTCACGCGCCGAGTGGAGCGCCCTGCGCGACAAGACTCCGCTGCCGCTCTCGGCCGCCGAGGTGGAGCAGCTGCGCGGCCTCGGCGACGTCATCGACCTCGACGAGGTCCGCGACGTCTATCTGCCGCTCTCCCGGCTCCTCAACCTCTACGTCCAGGCCACCTCGGGCCTGCGCGGCGCCCTCAACACCTTCCTCGGCGACGCGGGCAACGGCCACGGGGCGCAGCGCGGCACCCCGTTCGTCATAGGGGTCGCGGGCAGTGTCGCCGTCGGCAAGTCCACCAGCGCCCGCATCCTCCAGGCGCTCCTGGCCCGCTGGCCCGAGCACCCCCGGGTCGAGCTCGTGACCACGGACGGCTTCCTGCTGCCGATGAAGGAGCTCCGGGCGCGCGGCCTGATGTCGCGGAAGGGGTTCCCCGAGTCGTACGACCGCAGGGCCCTGACCCGCTTCGTCGCCGACATCAAGGCCGGCAAGGACGAGGTCACGGCGCCGGTCTACTCGCACCTGATCTACGACATCGTGCCGGACGAGCGGCTGACCGTGCGCCGCCCGGACATCCTGATCGTCGAGGGGCTGAACGTGCTCCAGCCCGCGATGCCCGGCAAGGACGGCCGGACCAGGGTCGGCCTCGCCGACTACTTCGACTTCAGTGTGTACGTGGACGCCCGCGCCGAGGACATCGAGACCTGGTACCTCAACCGCTTCCGCAAGCTGCGCGAGACGGCGTTCCAGAACCCGTTCTCGTACTTCCGCAAGTACACCCAGGTCTCCGAGGAGGAGGCCATGGACTACGCGCGCACGATGTGGCGGACCATCAACAAGCCCAATCTGCTGGAGAATGTCGCGCCCACCCGGGGCCGTGCCACCCTGGTGCTGCGCAAGGGACCCGACCACAAGGTCCAGCGCCTGTCGCTGCGAAAACTCTGACCCCTCCGGGAGCCCGCCCGTGCTGCATCTGCGCCTGATCGTCCCCGCCGACCGCTCGGGCGAGGTGGTGCGTCTCCTGGAACGGACCGTCGGCTGCACCCACCTCGTCGTGCTCGACGGCGCGGCCCGCAGCCCGGCCGGTGACGTGGTGCTCTGCGATGTGGCGCGCGAGGCGGGCGACGAGCTGATCGGCGCGCTGCGCAGGCTCGGCATCGACAAGTCCGGCTCGATCACCGTCGAGAACATGGACCTGACCCTCTCCGCGCACGCCGATCAGGCGGAGGAGGACGCGCCGGGCGAGGGCGCGGACGCGGTGCTGTGGGAGGAGCTGACGGAGGCCACCCACGAGGAGTCGACGCTCAGCGTCACGTACCTGGCGTTCCTCGCCGTCGCCACGATGCTCGCCGCCTGCGGTGTGATGCTCGACAACGCGATCCTGATCGTGGGCGCGATGGCGGTCGGCCCGGAGTTCGGCCCCCTGGCCGGAATCTCCACGGCGCTGGTGCAGCGCGCACCGCGCCTGGTGGGCCGGTCCCTGTGGGCACTGATCGGCGGCTTCGCGGTGGCGATGGTCGTGACCGCCGGCTTCGCGTGGATGCTGGACGCCTTCGGCCTCTTCACGCGCTCGATGGTCGAGGCGGACCGGCCTAACACGGCATTCATCTGGAAGCCGGACTGGATGTCGTTCGTCGTGGCGTTCCTGGCGGGCATCGCCGGGACGCTCTCCCTCACCTCGGCGAAGTCCGGCGCGCTGATCGGCGTGGCGATCTCGGTGACGACGGTGCCCGCGGCGGCCAACGCCGCGGTGGCCTTCAGCTACACGGACTACGCCCAGATGTGGGGCTCCACCGGTCAGCTCCTGGCCAACCTCGGTGGCATCGTCCTCGCGGGCACCCTGACCCTGCTGGTCCAGAAGGGCCTGTGGGCCGCCCACCGCCGCCGGACGGCCCCGAAAACGGCTCCGTCCGGCGGCATGTGACAGCGGGTCACCCCAGGGCGGACTTCACCACGTCGGCCAGCCGGCCGGCCACGGACCGCGCCTGCTCGATGTCGGCGGCCTCGACCATGACCCGTACGAGCGGCTCGGTGCCCGACTGACGCAGCAGTACGCGCCCGGTGGCACCCAGCTCCCGCTCGGCCTCCGCGACCGCGGTGGCCAGCTCGGGCGAGGTGCTCACCCGGGACTTGTCGACGTCGGGCACGTTGATGAGCACCTGCGGCAGGCGCTGCATGACACCGGCCAGATCGGCGAGCGTACGGCCGGTGGCGGCGACGCGGGCCGCCAGCATCAGGCCGGTCAGCGTGCCGTCGCCGGTCGTGGCGTGGTCGAGGACGATGACGTGGCCGGACTGCTCGCCGCCCAGCGCGAAGCCCTCTGCCTTCATCGACTCCAGGACGTAACGGTCCCCGACGGCGGTCTGGACGAGCTCGATGCCCTCCCGCTCCATCGCGATCTTGAAGCCGAGATTCGACATGACCGTGCCGACGACGGTGTCCTTGCGCAGCTGTCCGGCCTCCCGCATGGAGAGGGCGAGCACGGCCAGGATCTGGTCGCCGTCGATCTCCTCGCCCGCCGCGTCCACGGCCAGGCAGCGGTCGGCGTCGCCGTCGTGCGCGATACCGAGGTCGGCGCCGTGCTCGACGACGGCGGCGCGCAGCAGACCCAGGTGGGTGGAGCCGCAGCCGTCGTTGATGTTCAGACCGTCCGGGTCGGCACCGATGGTGACGACCTCGGCACCGGCCCGCGCGAACGCCTCGGGCGAGACCCGGGCGGCGGCACCGTGCGCCTCGTCGAGGACGACCTTCAGCCCGTCGAGCCGGTTGGGAAGTACGGCGATGAGATGGGCCACGTACCGGTCGAAGCCCTCGGCGAAGTCACTGACCCGGCCCACCCCGGCACCCGTCGGGCGCGCCCACGGCGCGCCGGTGCGGTGCTGCTCGTAGACCGTCTCGATCCGGTCCTCCAGCTCGTCGGCGAGCTTGTGGCCGCCGCGGGCGAAGAACTTGACACCGTTGTCCGGCATCGCGTTGTGACTGGCGGACAGCATCACGCCGATATCGGCGCCGAGTGCGCCGGTGAGGTACGCCACGGCAGGCGTGGGCAGCACGCCCACCCGCAGAACGTCCACGCCCGCGCTCGCGAGGCCCGCCACGACAGCGGCCTCCAGGAACTCTCCGGACGCGCGCGGGTCACGACCCACCACGGCCTTCGGCCGATGCCCCTCGAAGGTCCCCGCCTCGGCGAGTACGTGCGCCGCCGCGACCGACAGACCGAGCGCGAGCTCGGCCGTCAGATCCGCGTTGGCGACGCCGCGTACGCCGTCCGTGCCGAAGAGTCGTCCCACTGGTGTCCTCCGAGATTGCTCCGAAACCACTAACCCAAGAAATGCAAAAACAGGGCCGGCCAGGGCATGCTGCCGCGAACACCGCGCGACAGGGCCCGACCCTCGGCCTATGAACGTCTAATGCCGTTATACGCCCGCGAGGGCCTATAAACGAACGCCCCAGCGGCACGAAATGTGCCGCCGGGGCGAACGTGTAATGCAGACGAGCAGGCGATTTAGCGCTTGCTGTACTGCGGGGCCTTACGGGCCTTCTTGAGACCGGCCTTCTTGCGCTCGACCGCACGGTCGTCACGGCAGAGGAAGCCGGCCTTCTTCAGCGTGGCGCGGTTGTTGTCCACGTCCGCCTCGTTGAGCGAGCGGGCCACGCCGAGGCGCAGGGCGCCGGCCTGACCGGAGACGCCGCCACCCGAGATGCGGGCGATGACGTCGTAACGGCCGTCGAGCTCGAGCACCTTGAAGGGCTCGTTGACTTCCTGCTGGTGCACCTTGTTGGGGAAGTAGTCCTCAAGGGTGCGACCGTTGATCTTCCACTTGCCGGTGCCCGGGATGATCCGGACGCGGGCGATGGCGTTCTTGCGACGGCCCAGGCCGGCCGCGGGCTGCGGGTCGCCGAAGCGGCCTGCGAGCGACTCGGAGGTGTACTCACCCTCGACGGGGACCTCCGACTCGAAGGTGGTCACCTCGGCGAAGGTCTCTTCGCCCTCGGTGCCCTCGACGGGCGTCTCAACAGTGGTCTCGGCCACGATTCTCCTCAGATCTTTCTTTACGTCTTTGGGGGGAGGCCGGAACTACTGCGCGACCTGGGTGATCTCGAACGGGACCGGCTGCTGCGCAGCGTGCGGGTGCTGGTCACCGGCGTAGACCTTGAGCTTCGAGATCATCTGGCGGCCCAGGGTGTTCTTGGGGATCATGCCCTTGATGGCCTTCTCGACGGCCTTCTCCGGGTTCTTCGAGAGCAGCTCGTCGTAACGCACGGAGCGGAGACCGCCCGGGAAGCCGGAGTGGCGGTACGCCATCTTCTGGGTCTTCTTGTTGCCGGAAAGGTGAACCTTCTCGGCGTTGATGATGATGACGAAGTCGCCCATGTCCATGTGGGGGGCGTAGATCGCCTTGTGCTTGCCGCGAAGAAGGTTCGCAGCCGTGGTGGCGAGACGGCCCAGGACGATGTCCTCGGCGTCAATGATGTGCCACTGGCGAGTGACATCGCCGGGCTTGGGGCTGTACGTACGCACTTCGTAGCCTTCGCTTCTTCAGTGGATGGGGTCCAGACACACGACACCTCTGAAGCGATCATGCAGCTGGGGCTCACAGTGCCGGGAACACCGCCCGTATGCGAGCCACTGGTAACTGCTCCAGAGAACTTACGTAAGGGTCCTTCGCGTGAAAACGACGAAGCCGATACGCATAACAAACTCCGACACTACCCGCCGCGCCCCGGACGGGTCAAAACGCGCCGGCCCTACCTCTGCCGCTCGACCCGGCGCTCGTCCCACACCGGCTCGGTCGTCTCCCGCACCACCCCGTCGGAACCGAATACCAGATACCGGTCGAAGGACTTCGCGAACCACCGGTCGTGTGTGACGGCCATCACCGTCCCGTCGTACACCTCAAGCCCGTCCTGCAGGGCCTCCGCCGACTCCAGGTCCAGGTTGTCCGTCGGCTCGTCCAGCAGCAGGGCGGTCGTCCCCGCCAGCTCCAGCAGCAGGATCTGGAAGCGCGCCTGCTGCCCGCCGGACAGCTTCTCGAAGGGCTGGTCGCCCTGCCGCTCCATCTCGTAGCGCCGCAGTACGGACATCGCCCCGCCGCGGTCCTTGGCATGCTCGGTCCAGAGAATCTCGACCAGCGTGTGCCCCAGCAGCTCCGGATGCGCGTGCGTCTGCGCGAAGTGCCCCGGCACGACCCGCGCCCCCAGCTTCCACTCCCCCGTGTGCGCCACCGACGTATCGCCGGCCAGCAGCCGCAGGAAGTGCGACTTCCCCGAGCCGTTGGATCCGAGGACGGCAACCCGCTCCCCGTAGAAGATCTCCAGGTCGAACGGCTTCATCAGACCGGTCAGCTCCAGGTTCTTGCAGGTCACCGCCCGCACCCCGGTCCTCCCGCCGCGCAGCCGCATCTTGATGTCCTGCTCGCGCGGCGGCTCCGGCGGCGGGCCCGCCTCCTCGAACTTCTTGAAGCGGGTCTGCATCGCGTGGTAGCGGTTGGCCATGTCGGGGCTGTTCGCCGCCTGCTGCCGCATCCGCAGGACCAGGGCCTTCAGCCGGGCGTGCTCCTCCTCCCAGCGCCGCAGAAGCTCCTCGAAGCGCGCGAACCGCTCCTTGCGCGCCGCGTGGTACGTGGCGAATCCGCCGCCGTGCACCCAGACATCCGACCCCGCGGGGCTGGGCTCCACGCTCACGATCTTCTCCGCGGCCCGCGAAAGCAGCTCCCGGTCGTGGGAGACGAAGAGCACCGTCTTGCGGGTCTCCTTCAGCTTCCCCTCCAGCCACCGCTTGCCCGGCACGTCCAGATAGTTGTCCGGCTCGTCCAGCAGCAGCACCTCGTCGGGCCCCCGGAGCAGCGCCTCCAGCACGAGCCGCTTCTGCTCACCACCGCTGAGCGTGCGCACCTCCCGCCACTGCGCCTTCTCGTACGGGACACCGAGCGCGGCCATGGTGCACATGTCCCAGACGGTCTCGGCCTCGTACCCCCGCGCCTCGGCCCAGTCGCTCAGGGCCTGCGCGTACTTCATCTGCGCGGCCTCGTCGTCGACGGTCAGGATCAGCGCCTCGGCCGCGTCCACCGCCCTCGCGGCCTCCCGGATACGCGGCTGGGCCACGGACACCAGCAGATCCCGCACGGTCCGCTCGTCCCGCACCGACCCCACGAACTGGGCCATCACGCCGAGCCCGCCGCTCACCGACACCGAACCGCCGTGCGGCTGGAGCTCACCGGCCAGCAGCCGCAGCAGCGTCGTCTTGCCCGCACCGTTCGCCCCGACGAGAGCGACGACGGCGCCGTCGGCGACCCGGAACGAAGCATCGCCGAGCAGCACCCGCCCGTCCGGTAGGTAGTACTCCAGATGGCCTGCTTCAAGATGTCCCATGCACAGCATTGTCACGGCCCGCGAACCCCTGGCCCAACCGGATTACTCAGGCTTGGACCGACCGGCACGTGGGGGGCGGCGTCGCGGGGCTGGGCACGCACCTTCTTCCACCCCCCACGTGCCGGTCGGTCTAAGATTCGCGGCATGAGCTTTGGGCAAGGGGGGCCCTCCTGGGGGCCCGGGGGCAATCAGACTCCGGACTGGGCGGCGCTGGCGGAGGAATCCGCCGCGCGCGGCCGGCGCAAGAAGTGGCTGATGATCGGCGGCGGCGCGCTGGCCACCGCGGCGGTCGCCGCGATCGTGGCCACGGCCGTGATCACGGCCAACGGCGACGAAGGACCGGGCCGGTCGGAGAAGAACGCGAGCGAGCTGCCCGCCCCCGCCGAGCTGCCGTCGGAGTCCTCCGCACCCGAGCCCTCCTTCTCCTCGGTCGCACCGCCGCCCCCGCCGGACCCGAAGGAGTACATCTCCGACGCGAAGAAGGACAAGGCGCCGATCACCGCCGACGCCTTCTTCCCCGGCAAGCGCCTGACCATGGGCGACCGCGTACACACCAAGGGCGCGACGGCCCAGACCCGCAACTGCGCCGCGACCACGCAGGGCGCACTCGGCTCGATCCTCGCCAACAACCGCTGCGAGCAGGTCATCCGCGCCACCTACCGCAAGGACGGCGTGGCCGTGACGGTCGGCCTCGCGGTCTTCAGGACCGAGGCCCAGGCCAAGAAGGCCGCGCAGCAGGCATCCGGCGGCATCGCCTCGCTCGACGGCGCGGGCGTATCCACCTTCTGCCGTGGCGGAACGGTCTGCCGCCGCACAGCCAACTCCTACGGCCGCTACGCCTACTTCACCGTGGGCGGCTTCACGAACGGCAAGAACGTCACCAAGGCCGACACCAACGTGTTCAAGGTCGGCGACGATCTGACGAACTTCACGTTCCGTCAGATCCACCACCGCGGCGAGGTCCAGGCATCGGCCGCGGCCGGCCTGCCCGCGAGCTGACGCACCGCCCGGGGGCTCAGCAGCACCCGCCCCCGGGCAACGTCCGTACGTTCCGCGCCTCCACGGCCCGTGCCGCCAGCAACTCGTCGGCCGGATAGGCCACTTCCTCCAGCGTCAACCCGTGCGGCCGGACCACATGCACCCCGGGATCCCGCACCCGCGCCGCCAGCACCTGCGCGGGCCACTCGGCAGGCCGCCGCCCGTCCCCCACGAACAACGCCGCACCGATCAGCGCCCGCACCATGTTGTGGCAGAACGCGTCGGCCTGCACGGTCGCCGTGAGGACACCGGACGCCTCGTCCCGTACCCAGTTGAGCTTCTGCAGCGTACGGATGGTCGTCGCACCCTCGCGCTTCTTGCAGTACGCGGCGAAGTCGTGCTCCCCGGCCATCGGCGCAGCCGCCTCGTTCATCGCGTCCAGGTCCAACGGCCGGTCGTGCCACAGCACATGACCCCGCACCAGCGGATCGACACCACCGGGCCGGTCCGCGACCCGGTACGCGTAACGCCGCCACAGCGCGGAGAACCGCGCGTTGAACCCGGCAGGCGCCTCGGCGGCCCGCCAGATCCGCACATCCTGCGGCATCCGCCCGGCCATGCGCCGCAGCAGCTTCTCCTCGTGCTCCGCCCACACCTCGGCCGGCAGATCGACGTGCGCGACCTGCCCCCGCGCGTGCACCCCGGCATCGGTACGCCCGGCAACGGTCAGGTCGTACGTACGCGAGGACCGTGTCACCGTCCTCAGCGCATCCTCGATCTCCCCCTGCACGGTCCGCCTGCTGGTCTGCTTCGCCCAGCCGGAGAAGTCCTTCCCGTCGTACGAAAGGTCCAGCCGCACCCGTACGAACCCGGGGTCCACCACGTCACTCACCCGCGCATCCTCTCAATGCAGAACGGGCCCGCACCGCCCCGAAGGGAGATGCGGGCCCGTCCAGTGGTCTCAGAACGCTCAGGCGTCCTTGGACTCCGCGTCGGCCTCGGCGGCCGGCTTGGCGTCCTCGACGGACTCGGCCGGGGCCTCGTCCTTCTTGAGGGAGTCTTCCTTGACCGCACGCTTCGTCGCGGCCTCGGCCTCACCGGTGGCCTGCTGCGCCACGGTCAGCGCCTCGACCAGCTCGATGACCGCCATCGGGGCGTTGTCGCCACGACGGTTGCCGATCTTGGTGATACGGGTGTAACCACCGGGGCGGTTCTCGTACCGCGGGGCGATCTCGGTGAAGAGCGTGTGAACGATGCCCTTGTCCGTGATCGACTGCAGCACCAGGCGACGGTTGTGGATGTCGCCCTTCTTCGCCTTGGTGATGAAACGCTCGGCGACCGGACGCAGGCGGCGGGCCTTGGCCTCGGTCGTCGTGATGCGGCCGTGCTCGAACAGCGACTTCGCGAGGTTGATGAGAAGAAGCTTCTCGTGCGCAGCGCTGCCGCCCAGACGGGCACCCTTGGCGGGCTGAGGCATGGTTTTTCTCCTTGTGTGCTGCACCGGCCGTATCAGGTACCGGTGTCAGTTCCCGCGAGGCGGCTGCCCCGCGGAAGTATTCAGGTGACTCACCCCGGCCCGGGGCACCCGAAAACCCAGGGCACCCCGAACCGGAGGGCGTTCTAGTACTGCTCGGTCTCCACGAAACCGGCGTCCGCGTCGTCGTCCGCGCCGAACGCGTCGGCGGCGGCGGTCGGGTCGAAGCCGGGAGGCGAGTCCTTCAGCGCGAGGCCCATACCGGCCAGCTTCGCCTTGACCTCGTCGATCGACTTCGCACCGAAGTTGCGGATGTCGAGCAGGTCCGCCTCGGAGCGGGCCACGAGCTCACCCACGGAGTGGATGCCCTCGCGCTTGAGGCAGTTGTACGACCGAACGGTGAGCTCGAGCTCCTCGATCGGCAGGGCGAGATCGGCGGCCAGCGCCGCGTCCGTCGGCGACGGGCCCATGTCGATGCCCTCGGCGTCGATGTTGAGCTCGCGCGCCAGACCGAACAGCTCGACCAGGGTCTTACCGGCCGACGCCATGGCGTCACGGGGACGCATGGCCTGCTTGGTCTCGACGTCGACGATCAGCTTGTCGAAGTCGGTGCGCTGCTCGACACGGGTCGCCTCGACCTTGTACGTGACCTTGAGCACCGGGGAGTAGATGGAGTCGACCGGAATCCGGCCGATCTCCTGGCCCACCTGCTTGTTCTGGACGGCGGAGACGTAGCCGCGACCGCGCTCGACGGTCAGCTCCATCTCCAGCTTGCCCTTGCCGTTCAGCGTGGCCAGGACCAGGTCCGGGTTGTGGACCTCGACACCGGCCGGCGGGGCGATGTCAGCGGCGGTCACGAGGCCCGGACCCTGCTTGCGCAGGTACATCACGACGGGCTCGTCGTGCTCGCTGGAGACGACCAGCTGCTTGATGTTGAGGATGAGGTCGGTGACGTCTTCCTTCACGCCCGGCACGGTGGTGAACTCGTGCAGGACACCGTCGATGCGGATGGACGTGACAGCCGCACCCGGGATCGAGGAGAGAAGAGTACGGCGCAGGGAGTTGCCGAGGGTGTAACCGAAGCCCGGCTCCAGCGGCTCGATCACGAACCGGGAGCGGAACTCGTCGACGACCTCTTCGGTCAGCGACGGACGCTGAGCGATCAGCATGAGAAGAATCCTTCAGTCGTGGGCACCCACTATTTGATGCCCGACAGATAGAACAAGGGTACGGGCGGTACGCCTCCGAAGAGACATACCGCCCGGACCCGAAAGAAACGCAACAACCGTTACCGGCCGTCGTGCGTCAGACGCGACGACGCTTCGGCGGGCGGCAGCCGTTGTGCGGCGTCGGGGTGACGTCCTGGATCGAACCGACCTCGAGGCCCGTGGCCTGGAGGGAGCGGATCGCGGTCTCGCGGCCGGAGCCCGGACCCTTGACGAAGACGTCAACCTTGCGCATGCCGTGCTCCTGCGCGCGGCGGGCGGCCGACTCGGCGGCCATCTGCGCGGCGAAGGGGGTGGACTTGCGCGAGCCCTTGAAGCCGACGTGGCCGGCGGAGGCCCAGGAGATCACGTTGCCCGAGGGGTCCGTGATCGAGACGATGGTGTTGTTGAACGTGCTCTTGATGTGCGCGTGGCCGTGAGCGACGTTCTTCTTTTCCTTGCGACGCACCTTCTTGGCTGCGCCCTGACGACCCTTGGGGGGCATGTCTTTACTCCAGATGGAGAGGGGAGGTGATCGGTCCTACAGCGAAGACCGCTGGATAGCGTCCGCTGAGGACTACTTCTTGCCCGGCTTCTTCTTACCGGCGATCGCGCGACGCGGGCCCTTGCGGGTACGCGCGTTGGTGCTGGTGCGCTGGCCGTGGACCGGCAGACCGCGACGGTGGCGGATGCCCTGGTAGCAGCCGATCTCGATCTTGCGGCGGATGTCGCCCTGGATCTCGCGGCGAAGGTCACCCTCGGTGCGGAGGTTGGCGTCCACGTACTCGCGGATCTTGACCAGGTCCTCTTCGGCCAGGTCACGAACGCGGGTGTTGGGGTTCACGCCGGTGGTGGCGAGGATCTCCTTGGACCGGGTGCGCCCGATACCGAAGACGTAGGTGAGGGCAACCTCCACGCGCTTTTCGCGCGGGATGTCAACACCTGAAACGCGTGCCATTCAATGGCTCCAGT
Source organism: Streptomyces sp. NPDC055749 (assembly GCF_053617235.1). NCBI lineage: Bacteria > Bacillati > Actinomycetota > Actinomycetes > Kitasatosporales > Streptomycetaceae > Streptomyces > Streptomyces sp. NPDC055749. The sequence goes on from NZ_JBSHFH010000044.1 coordinate 49,132, forward strand.
TGTTTTTCGGGGGTCTTCCACAGTGCCACTCCCGGCCGCCGACCTCTCGTACGAAGTACTGAGGTGGTACGCCCGGGTCCCCGGCCCCCGCCGGAGGTGTCGTCAGCCGAAGCTTGGACGGGCACTGCGTATGTACGAATTACGTGCGTCGCGCGAAGTCTGCGAGATGCAGGGGGTCGTGCTTCAGCCCTGGCGCTGCTTGTGGCGCAGGTTGTCGCAGATGACCATGACCCGACCGTGACGGCGGATCACCTTGCACTTGTCGCAGATCTTCTTGACGCTCGGCTTGACCTTCATGGGATGTCAGGTTCTCCGGGTCAGTGCCACCACCGCGCCGAAGCGCGGTGCGGGCAAGATCTACTTGTATCGGTAGACGATCCGGCCACGCGTCAGGTCGTACGGAGAGAGCTCCACCACGACCCGGTCATCCGGGAGGATACGGATGTAGTGCATCCGCATCTTGCCGCTGATGTGCGCGAGGACCTTGTGACCGTTCTGGAGCTCCACCCTGAACATTGCGTTCGGGAGAGACTCGATCACGGTGCCCTCAATTTCGATGGCACCTTGCTTCTTGGCCACGCTTCGCCTTTCGAATCGGCTACCTTGATCGACTTCGGCTGCCGTATGCGGACACACGGATGCACGAGAGCCGACGAGTCAGTCTACGTCAGCGGACTCGAAAAGACGAATCCGTCAAGTTTGCCCACCATCCGTGATCCTTAGACCTACGGGGCGGGCGGGGTATCAGCCCAGGGGGTCCGGCGCCACGGAGACCCCGTACGCGGCCAGCCTCTCGCGACCGCAGTCGGGGGCCGTCAGGACCAGCGGCCCCTGCTCCGTCAGAGCGATCGAGTGCTCCCAGTGCGAGGACCACGTGCCGTCGGTCGTCAGGACCGTCCACTCGTCGTCCAGGACCTTCGTCTGCGCCGTACCGAGCGACACCATCGGCTCGATGGCCAGGCAGACACCGGGGACCAGCTTGATGCCCTTGCCGCGCTTGCGGGAGACGTAGTTCAGCAGGTGCGGGTCCATGTGCATCTCGGTGCCGATGCCGTGGCCGCCGTAGTCCTCGATGATCCCGTACTTGCCGGTGGCCGGACGGGGCTGACGGCGGATGTAGGACTCGATCGCCTTCGAGATGTCGACGAGGCGGTTGTTCACCTTCATCGCGGCGATCCCGGCCCACATCGACTCCTCGGTCACCCGGGACAGTTCGACGAGCTCCGGGGCGTGGCCCGTACCGACGAAGGCGGTGTACGCGGCGTCGCCGTGCCAGCCGTCGATGATCGCGCCGGCGTCGATCGAGATGATGTCGCCGTCCTTGAGGACCGTCTTGTCATCCGGGATGCCGTGCACGACGACCTCGTTGACCGACGTACAGATGGTCGCGGGGAATCCGCCGTACCCGAGGAAGTTCGACTTCGCACCGTGGTCGGCGATCACCTTGCGTGCGACCTCGTCCAGGTCCTTCGTGGTGGCGCCGGGCACGGCCGCCTCGCGGGTGGCGGCGTGAATGGCAGCGACCACCAGGCCGGCCTCGCGCATCTTCGCGATCTGCTCGGGGGTCTTGATCTGCACCATTGCTCGGCGCCTCTCTGCGTCTGTGGGATACGGGTGCGGCGTACCCCACGATACGGCGCAAACAGTCGGGGGGGGGGGCCCCGGGGGCCGGGGGGAGGTCTGTGCGGGGGCACATGTGGGTGGACCCGGGCGGGTCCACCCACATGTGCCCCGCCCCTCCCTCAGTCGCCGAGCAGGCGGCGGGCCGCCAGTGCCAGGGATACCTCGACCGCGTCGGACGGGCGGGTCAGGCACCGGCCCGTCAACTGCTCGAAGCGTCGCAGGCGGTTGAGCACCGTGTTGCGGTGGCAGTAGAGCCGCGCGCCCGCGCGCTGCGCCGAGCCGTCGGAGTCGAGCCAGGCGGTGAGCGTCTCGATCAGTACGTCGCGGTCCGCCGGGTCGAGGCGGTCGAGCGGGCCCAGTACCCGGGCGGCGAGCGCCCTGCCGAGGCCCGGGGAGGAGACGACGAGCGCGCTGGGCAGATGCTCGTCGAGCAGCACGACACCGCCCGACGAGGGGCAGGCCCGCAGGGCGGTCTCGGCGAGGCGGCGGGCGTCGCCGAGCGCGGCCAGTCCGCCGACCACCGAGCTGATGCCGACGCGGGTACCCGACGGCGCCGTCAACTCCGCCACGATCGCGGCCAGTTCCGCCCGGCCGGGCGGGGTGGAACCATCACCCTCCACCTGGCCGGGGTCGCCGGGTTCCGGTGCGGCGGGCTCCCGGGTCAGCGCCAGGATCGCGAACTCCGCGTCCTGCCCCGGGTGCCAGAGCACGTCCGTACCGGCGGGCAGCGTCAAGGGCTCCTCACCCGCGCCGTGCGGGGCGCGGAGCGCGGAGGAGACCGCGAGCACCGCGTACCGGCCGCCCACCGGCATGTCCAGCATCGCCGCCGCGTCCGCCAGATCCGCGATGCGGGCCGTGCCGTCGAGCAGCGCGGCCGTCATCAGGCGCTGCTGGTTCTCGCGCCGCCAGACCAGCCGGCGCTCGGCCTGCCGGTAGGCGTCCGCCACCACTCCGCAGTGCTCGTCGACGAAGTTCCAGACGTCGGCCGCGACATGGACGAGCAGCCGGATGTCCTCGGGGTTGCGGCGCGCGGTCTCGTCGACCAGGTCCTGCCAGACCATCGCGCCGCCCATCCGGAAGGCGTGCAGCACCGCGTCGAGCGGCACTCCCTGCTTGGCCCTGGACTCGCCGACCCACCGGGACGTGCGGTGGGCGGCCTCCCGGAACTCCCGGGGCTGGATCAGGGAACCCACGTTGTCCCGCAGCGAACGGTGCACCTCCTGCCACACCTCGGCGGGTTCGTTCTCGATGGCCGTGCGGTACGCCGGTTCCTGTTCCCGCAGCGCCTCGACGAGCCGGTCCGTGAGCTCCGGGAGCCCGGCGATCAGCACCCGGGCGGCCCGGTGCAGTGCGGCGATGGCCTCGCGGTCGGCCAGCGAACGGAAGCGGTGCGGCAACGGCGTTACAGAGGGCGGGGGCGGCCCGTGCAGCGCCCTGATCCGAGAACGTACGACCTGTGGCATGGCGGCCTCCACCGTGGACAGACCGGCTCCGGCGCACCCGGCCCGGCCTTGGGCACGAGCACACCGAATGATCCTGACGCCCGCAGAATGGCATACCGCCCAGTCGGTACCTAGGGGTCTGCGGAGTTCTTATCATCACGGTCCTGCAACCTCCCGGACATCTGCGCGTGCCCGGGGCCGGTACCAGAAGCCCTACAGGCTGCCCAGCAGCCTCGCGAGCTCGGTGCGGGACCTGACGCCCAGGGCGGCGAAGACGTTGCGCAGATGGTGATCGACCGTCCGGGGGCTCACGGAGAGGCGTACCGCCACCTCCCGGTTGGTGGCGCCCTCCGCCACGTACCGGGCGATCCGCTGCTGCTGCGGGGTGAGCCCGGCGAGCGGGGCCGGTCCAGCCGCCTCCGGTACGTCCACCGCTTCCCCGGCCGCGCGGAGCTCTCCGGCGGCTCGCTCCGCCCAGGCCCGGGCCGAGCAGCGCTCGAAGGCGACCAGGGCGTCGCGCAGGGGGCCCCGGGCCGCGCGGGTCTGCCGGCGGCGGCGCAGCCACTGTCCGTGGAGAAGCTGGGTGCGGGCTCGTTCGAAGTCGCCGCCCGCCCGGCCGTGGTGGGCCATGGCCTCCTCGTAGCGGGCGGCGGCCTCATCCGGGGGCGCCAGCAGGGCGCGGCAGCGGGCGAGCTGGGCGGGGGCCTGCGGGTCGGTCGTGCACTCGGTCCAGCGGGCGAACTCCTCGACGGCCACCGCGAGACCGTCAGGCGATTCGTCCGCGCGGCCCGAGAGCACCGCCGCCTCGATGTAGCACGGCACGGCCAGCATCCGGGTGGCGAAGTGGCCGCGCCGGGGGCCGGGGCCGACCAGGGGCGCGAGCCTGGCCGCCGCCTCGGCGGGCCGCCCCGCGGCCAGGTCGGCGCGGGCGACGGCCCAGGTGGCGAGGGTCGCCGCCTGGGCCAGGCCGTGGGGCCCGGCGCCGGCCAGAGCGGCGTCGCAGTGGGCCGCGCACGCCTCGGCCGGGCCCTCCACCGAAGCGGCCAGCGCCAGTACGGCGTGCAGATGCGCGGAGGCGTTGGGCTGCCCGGTACGGCGGGCCGCGTGCAGGCCCTCCAGGGCGTGCGCGCGGGCTCTGGCGTGGCGGCCGGACCGCAGTTCCGCGTACGCGAGGTGCTCCAGCGCCTGCGGCAGCAGGGCTTCGGGCCCGCGGGTGCGGACGGCGGCGAGGGCGCGGGCACCGGCCCGGCAGGCGTCCTCGGTCTCGCCCAGTACGAGGGCCGAGACCCCGGCCCGCAGGAGGGCGGCCGGGTCGTCGGTGCCCTCGGCGGATTCGAGGCAGACCCGGAGCAGGGCATGACCCTCGCCCGTGCGTCCGCCGAGCACGGCGCACATCCCGGCGCGGTAGTGCGCCACGGCCAGGCCGGGCGGGGCGTCGGGAACCCGGTTCATGGCGTCCAGGTAGGCGACGGCGTCCCCCATCGCCCAGGCGGCCTCCGCCGCGCCGAGCAGGGCGTCGAGGGTGCGGCGCGGATCGTGCGCGGCGAGCAGCGTGGCCGCCGCGATGAGGGCCTCGTGGGCGTCCGCCGCCGGCCCGTCGCGCAGGGCGAGCATGCCGCGTACGTAGGCGGCGAGACCACCGGCGGTGGGGGTGCCGCTCCCGCGTGCCGCGCCGTACGGGGAGGGGCGGCCGGCCGGCGGGTGCGCGTCGGTGCGGGCCAGCAGGGCGCGGGAGCGGGCCGCGTCGCCCGCGAGCCGGGCGTGTTCGGCCGCGGCGGCGAACCGTGCGGCGCGCAGCGTGTCGTCGGTGGAGAGCACGGCGGCCCGGGCGAGCGCCGCGGACCGTTCGGCGTGCGGGCGGGGTGCGACGGCCGCCGCCGCGAGCTGTCCGGCGAGCGCCGCGTCGGGGCCCGGCGCGGCGCAGGCCCGCTGGACGAGCGGGGGCAGCGCCGGGGCGCAGGGCCCGGCCAGCAGGGTGGCGAGCAGTTCGTGCACCGCACGGCGCCTGGCCGGCGGCGCGCGGTGCAGGACGGCCCGGCGCAGCAGCGGGTGGCTGAAGTGCAGGCGGCTGCCCGTCCGCTGGAGGATGCCCGTGATCCCGGCGGGGCCCAGGATCACGTGGTCCAGGAAGCCGGGGGCGAGTCCGGCCCCGGCACCCGCCCGCAGCAGGAGCGCGGCGTCCGCCCCCGCGCCTTCGGGTTCGTGTTCCTCCGCCGCCGCGGCCAGCAGGAGGAGGGTCCGGGTGTGCGGTGGGAGGGCGTCGAGGTGGGCCGCGTGGGCGTCGAGGACGCTCTCGCCGCCGGGCAGCGGATAGGGCAGCGCGGTGCGCCCTGCCAGTTGGTCGGGGGTGAGGCGGCCGGCGAGTCCGGCGAGCAGGCGCGGGTTGCCTGCGGCTTCCCGGAGCAGTTCGCTCCGTACGACCGGGTCGACGCCGCCGGCCCCGTCGGTGAGCCGGTCCAGCAGGGCGGTTGCTGCGTCGTCGTCGAGCGGGCCGAGCCGGAGCGCGGGCAGCCCGGCGAAACTGGTCTCGTCCTCGGCGCCGAGGACCACGGCGACCCTGCTGCCCGAGCCGAGCCTGCGGGCCGCGAAGCCGAGCGCGGCCCGTGAGTCGGGGTCCCAGGCGTGCGCGTCGTCGACGCAGACCAGCAGCGGCCGTTGGGCGCCGAGGCCCCTCAGCAGGCCGAGCAGGCTCCCCGGGGTGATGCCGGAGCGCAGCACCTGGTCGGCCTGTGCGGGAAGGACGCCGGGTGCCGAGCAGAGCAGGGCGTGCAGTCCGCTGTAGGGCAGCCGTTGTTCGGCGGGCTCCCCCGTCGCGTACAGCACCGGCCCCCGCTCATGTGCGCGGTGGGCGGCGGCCGTTCGCCGCAGCAGCGCGGTACGGCCGAGGCCGGGCGGCGCTGTCAGTACGAGCGCACCGCCGTCACCCGCCCGCAGTCGGCCCAACAGGCCGTCCAGGATGGCGATTTCACCGCTGCGGCCGTACAGCCGGAGCGGACTGTGCACGGTCGTGGATGAGGTCACCCCGTCACGTTACTTCCGCGTAAACAACCTCGGAAGGTTCGCATCCGGATGCTGCGCCGGGACGGCCGCGCGCGGGGCAGGCTCCCAACGGGATGCGGTACGCGCTGTGCGGTCGCACAGCGCGTACCGCGCGGAACGTGAGCTAGGAGGTGTGCGGGCAGGTGCCCCGGTACTCGGCGATCGTCAGACTCGCCTGCGGCAGCGGGCAGAGGAACTGCTCGTACCGGGTGTCGTTGTCGATGAAGCGCTTCAGCCACGAAATGCTGTACTTCGCGATCGTGGTGTTGGAGGTGTTCGGTGTGAAGTGCGTGGCGCCGCGCAGCTCCAGATACGCCTTGTCCAGGGTGCTGGGCAGGGAGTTGTAGAACGGTTCGGAGTGCGCGCCGACCGATGCGACCGTGTCACCGTCCGCGCCGACGACCAGGGTGGGCGTCCGCACCTCGGGCCAGGTCTTGTCGGTGTTCCAGCCGGTCAGCGGGATCGCCGCCTTCAGCGAGGTACGGTCCTTGGCGGCCTCCAGGGTGCCGCCACCGCCCATGGAGTGGCCCATCACGCCGAGCCGTGAGCTGTCGACGCGGCCGCGTACCGAGCTCTGCTGCGTCAGGTAGTCGAGTGCGGCCAGGAGTTGGTCGCCGCGGCTGGCGGGCTGGTCCACCGTCGTGTTGGTGTCGATGGTGAAGACGACGAAGCCCTGGGAGGCGAGCCGCGGGCCGAGCCAGGCCATGCTGGACTGGTAGGCGGTGAATCCGGGTGCGATGGCGACGGCGCCGAAGGTGCCGTCCGCGGTGGACGTCGGGTAGTAGATGGTGCCGCCGCCGAAGCCGCCCACCAGCGAGGAGACCGAGGTCTCCGAAACGGCGTACGAGCCGCGGCTCGCCTCGATGCTCGACACGGTCGGCGCGGGACCGCGCTGGTAGGGATTGTCGGCGGCCTGCGCGCCGGGGACCAGCGCGGTGAAGAGACCGGCGGCGGCCGCGGTGGCCAGCAGGGTCCTGAGCGTGCGGGTGCGGCCCGTGGACGTCCGGTGACGGCGCGGGGAGGTGCCGCCGGAGGGGAGGAGCTGGTGCACGAGGGGGGTCCTCTCGGTTGTGGCGGAACCACACCGTGCGGGGGACCGAGAGCCTCGCCCAAGGCTTCGGGGTGCACCGCGTGGCTTGCCGCCGTCATTCGTTGGCGGTCGCCACTCTCGCGGTGCACCCCGTGCGCGCACATCGGCGAGATCACCGGTCTTCGCGACCGGGCCCCACCGGAACAGACCTCAGCGGACCGGGTGACCGGCTTCCCGCAGAGCGTCCTTGACCTCGGAGATCCGCAGGTCACCGAAGTGGAAGACGGACGCGGCGAGCACCGCGTCGGCGCCCGCCTCGACGGCAGGCGCGAAGTCCGCGAGCCGGCCGGCGCCACCGGAGGCGATGACGGGGACCGTGACATGCGCGCGTACGGCCGCGATCATCTCGGTGTCGTAGCCGTCCTTCGTGCCGTCGGCGTCCATCGAGTTGAGCAGGATCTCGCCCGCGCCGAGCTCGGCGGCCCGGTGCGCCCACTCGACGGCGTCGATACCGGTGCCCTTGCGGCCACCGTGCGTCGTCACCTCGAAGGTTCCCGCGGGGGTGCGCCTGGCGTCGACCGAGAGCACGAGCACCTGGCGCCCGAAGCGTTCGGCGATCTCGCGGATCAGGTCGGGCCTGGCGATGGCCGCGGTGTTGACGCCGACCTTGTCGGCACCGGCGCGCAGCAGTTTGTCGACGTCGTCGGGAGTGCGGACACCGCCGCCGACCGTGAGCGGGATGAAGACCTGCTCGGCGGTACGGCGCACCACGTCGTACGTCGTCTCCCGGTCACCGCTGGACGCGGTGATGTCGAGGAAGGTCAGCTCGTCGGCGCCCTCGGCGTCGTACAGCTTGGCCATCTCGACGGGGTCGCCCGCATCACGCAGGTTCTGGAAGTTGACGCCCTTGACGACCCGGCCGTTGTCGACGTCCAGGCAGGGAATGACTCGGACCGCGAGACTCACTTCGTACCTGCCCTGAATGCCTCGACCTCGACCTCGACGACCAGGCTCGGGTCGACGAACCCGGACACGATGATCATCGAGGCGGCGGGCCGTACGTCGTCGAACAGCTCCTTGTGGGCGCGGCCCACGTCCTCGACGTCCCGGGCGTGCGTGATGTACATCCGGGTGCGGACGACGTCCTCGCGGCCGAGGCCGAGCTCCTTCAGCGCGTCGAATGCGACGTCGAAGGAGGTCCTGGTCTGCTCGTACGGGCTGCCCGCCGAGATCTGGCCCTTGACCACGGACGTACAGCCGGCGACCAGGACGAGTCCGCCGGGCAGCTCCACGGCGCGGGAGTAGCCGAACTTCTCCTCCCAGGGGGCGCCGGTGGAGATACGGCGTACGGAGTCGGTCATGCGGAGACCGCCTTGAGCGCCTCTTCCAGCGTGAACGCCTTCGCGTAGAGCGCCTTGCCGACGATCGCGCCCTCGACGCCTTCCGCGACGAGGGAGGAGATCGCCCGCAGGTCGTCGAGCGAGGAGACGCCCCCGGAGGCGACGACGGGCTTGTCGGTGGCGGCGCAGACGTTCTTCAGGAGCTCCAGGTTGGGGCCCTGGAGCGTGCCGTCCTTGGCGATGTCGGTGACGACGTAGCGGGCGCAGCCCTCGGCGTCGAGGCGGGCGAGCGTCTCGTAGAGGTCTCCGCCGTCACGGGTCCAGCCACGGCCACGCAGCGTGGTGCCGCGGACGTCGAGGCCGACGGCGATCTTGTCGCCGTGCTCGGCGATCACCTTGGCGACCCACTCGGGGGTCTCCAGGGCGGCGGTGCCGAGGTTGACGCGGGTGCAGCCGGTGGCGAGGGCGGCGGCGAGCGAGGCGTCGTCGCGGATGCCGCCGGAGAGCTCCACCTTGATGTCCATGGAGCGGGCGACCTCGGCGATCTGCGCCCGGTTGTCACCGGTGCCGAAGGCGGCGTCCAGGTCGACGAGGTGCAGCCACTCGGCGCCCGCCCGCTGCCAGGTGAGGGCGGCCTGCAGGGGGTCGCCGTACGAGGTCTCGGAGCCGGACTCGCCGTGGACGAGGCGGACGGCCTGGCCGTCGCGGACATCGACGGCGGGGAGCAGTTCAAGCTTCGGCATTACAGCGTCTCGATCCAGTTGGTCAGCAGCTGGGCGCCGGCATCGCCGGACTTCTCGGGGTGGAACTGGGTGGCCCACAGCGCGCCGTTCTCCACGGCCGCCACGAAACGCTCGCCGTGCGTGGACCAGGTGACCCTGGGGGCACGGATCTTGGCGTTGGTGACTTCGAGGGACCAGTCGTGCGCCGCGTACGAGTGCACGAAGTAGTAGCGGGCCTCGGGGTCCAGGCCGGCGAAGAGCTGGGAGTCCTCGGGGGACTCGACGGTGTTCCAGCCCATGTGCGGGACGACATCGGCCCTGAGCGGGCCGACGGTGCCGGGCCACTCGTCCAGGCCCTCCGTCTCCACACCGTGCTCGATGCCGCGCTCGAACAGGATCTGCATGCCGACGCAGATGCCCATGACGGGGCGTCCGCCGGCCAGCCTGCGGCCGATGACCCATTCGCCGCGGGCCTTCTTCAGACCCTCCATGCAGGCGGAGAACGCGCCGACGCCGGGCACCAGCAGCCCGTCGGCGTTCATCGCCGTGTCGAAGTCGCGGGTGATCTCGACGTCCGCGCCGACGTGGGCGAGGGCCCGCTCGGCGGAACGCACGTTGCCGAAGCCGTAGTCGAAGACGACGACCTTCTTCTTGTCACTCACAGACGTCCCTCAGTCCCAGAGTCCCTGAATCCGCAGAATGCCCGCGAGCAGGCACATGGCGGAGCCGATCCCGAGCAGTACGACGACGCCCTTGGGCATGTCCTGCTTCGAGAAGGAGTAGACGCCGCCGGCCAGGAAGAGGCCGACGACGATCAGAATCGTATTGAGCCCTGTCACAGCGCACCCTTGGTGGAAGGAAGGATTCCGGCGGCGCGCGGGTCGTGCTCACAGGCGTAGCGCAGGGCGCGGGCGAGCGCCTTGAACTGGCACTCCACGATGTGGTGCGCGTTGCGCCCGTACGGCACGTGGACGTGCAGGGCGATCTGCGCCTGGGCGACGAAGGACTCCAGGATGTGCCGGGTCATCGTCGTGTCGTACTCGCCGATCATCGGCGCCATCTTCTCGGGCTCGGTGTGCACCAGGTAGGGGCGGCCGGAGAGGTCGACGGTGACCTGGGCGAGCGACTCGTCCAGCGGGACGGTGCAGTTGCCGAAGCGGTAGATGCCGACCTTGTCGCCGAGCGCCTGCTTGAAGGCGGCACCGAGCGCGAGGGCGGTGTCCTCGATGGTGTGGTGCGAGTCGATGTGCAGGTCGCCGTCGGTCTTGACCGTGAGGTCGAAGAGGCCGTGGCGGCCGAGCTGGTCGAGCATGTGGTCGTAGAAGCCGACCCCCGTCGACACATCGACTTTTCCGGTGCCGTCGAGGTTGATCTCGACGAGCACGGACGTTTCCTTCGTGGTGCGTTCCACGCGGCCTACGCGGGGGTTCATGCCTCGTGCTCCTTCTTGGCTTTCTCAGTGACTAGCAGGCGCACCGCGTCGAGGAAGGCGTCGTTCTCGGCGGGGGTCCCTGCGGAGACGCGCAGCCATCCCGGTACGCCGTTGTCCCGGACCAGGACGCCCCGGTCGAGGATCTGCTGCCATGCGGTGTGGCTGTCGGCGAAGCGGCCGAACTGGACGAAGTTGGCGTCCGAGTCGGTCACGTCGAAGCCGAGTGCGCGCAGCTCGTCGACGATCCGGTCGCGCTCACGCTTGAGCTGCGCGACGTACCCGAGCAGCGTATCGGTGTGTTCCAGGGCGGCGAGCGCGGTGGCCTGGGTGATGGACGACAGGTGGTACGGCAGCCGCACCAGCTGTACGGCGTCGACGACGGCCGGGTCAGCGGCGAGGTAGCCGAGGCGCAGTCCGGCGGCGCCGAACGCCTTCGACATGGTGCGCGAGAGCACCAGGTGCGGGCGGCCCTCGATCAGCGGCAGCAGCGAGGCGTGGTGGCTGAACTCGCCGTACGCCTCGTCGACGACGACCATCGACGGCTTGGCCGCCTGCGCCGCCTCGTACAGCGCGAGGACCGTCTCGGCGTCGACCGCGGTGCCGGTGGGGTTGTTGGGCGAGGTGATGAAGACGACGTCCGGCCGCTGCTCGGCGATGGTCTTGCGGGCAGCCTCGACATCGATGGTGAAGTCCTCGTTGCGCGGTCCGGAGATCCACCCGGTGCCGGTGCCGCGCGAGATGAGGGCGTGCATCGAGTACGAGGGTTCGAAGCCGATCGCCGTGCGCCCCGGACCGCCGAAGGTCTGGAGCAGCTGCTGGAGCACCTCGTTGGACCCGTTGGCCGCCCAGACGTTGGCGAAGCCGACCTCGTGCCCGGCGGTGCGGGTGAGGTAGCGGGCGAGCTCGGTACGGAGCTCGACGGCGTCCCGGTCGGGGTAGCGGTTGAGGTCGCGGGCGGCCTCGCGGACGCGCTCGGCGATCCGGTCGACCAGTGCCTCGGGCAGCGGGTACGGATTCTCGTTGGTGTTGAGGCGTACGGGTACGTCGAGCTGCGGCGCCCCGTAGGGGGACTGGCCGAGGAGCTCCTCGCGGATGGGGAGCGCGTCCCAGGGATTGCGGGTGGTGCTGTCGTTCGTCACGCCTGCGGGACCTTCCATCCGAACCGTGCCTTGAGCGCGGCGCCGTGCGCGGGGAGGTCCTCGGCGTCGGCGAGGGTCACGACGTGGTGCGTGACCTCGGCAAGGGCGTCGCGCGTGTAGTCGACGATGTGGATGCCGCGCAGGAAGGACTGCACGGACAGGCCCGAGGAGTGGCAGGCGCAGCCGCCGGTGGGCAGGACGTGGTTGGAGCCCGCGCAGTAGTCCCCGAGGGAGACCGGCGACCACGGGCCGACGAAGACCGCTCCGGCGTTGCGGACGCGGTCCGCCACGGCGGCGGCGTCCGCGGTCTGGATCTCCAGGTGCTCGGCGGCGTAGGCGTCGACGACCTTGAGGCCGTCCTCCAGGTCGTTGACCAGGACGATCGCGGACTGACGGCCGGCCAGGGCGGGCTCGATCCGGTCCGCGACGTGCTTGGTCGCGGCGATCTGCGGCTTCAGCTCGGCCTCGGTGGCCGCGGCCAGTTCCTCGGAGTCGGTGACGAGGACGGCGGCGGCCATCGGGTCGTGCTCGGCCTGGCTGATCAGGTCGGCGGCGACGTGCACCGGGTCGGCGGTCGAGTCGGCGAGGATCGCGATCTCGGTCGGGCCGGCCTCGGCGTCGATGCCGATACGGCCCTTGAGGAGGCGCTTGGCGGCGGCGACGTAGATGTTGCCGGGGCCTGTGACCAGGTTCACGGGCAGGCATTCGGCCGTCCCGTACGCGAACATCGCGATGGCCTGGGCGCCGCCCGCCGCGTACACCTCGTCGACGCCGAGCAGGGCGCAGGCGGCGAGGATGGTGGGGTGCGGCAGTCCGCCGAACTCCTTCTGCGGCGGCGAGGAGACGGCGATGCCCTCGACGCCCGCCTCCTGGGCCGGTACGACGTTCATGACGACGGACGAGGGGTAGACGGAGCGCCCGCCCGGTACGTAGAGCCCGACGCGCTCCACGGGCACCCACTTCTCGGTGACCGTGCCGCCCGGGACGACCTGGGTGGTGTGCGTGGTGCGGCGCTGCGCGCTGTGGACGAGCCGGGCGCGGCGGATCGACTCCTCGAGCGCGGCCCGTACGGCGGGGTCGAGCTGCTCCAGCGCCCCGGTGATCGCGGCGGCCGGTACCCGGGTCGATTCGAGGCGTACGCCGTCGAATTTCTCCCCCCACTCGATCACTGCCGCGGAGCCACGATGGCGTACGTCCTCGCAGATGGGCCGCACCGTCTCCAGGGCGGCTTCCACGTCGAACTCGGCACGGGGCAGCAGGTCGCGCAGGTCGCCGCCCTCGGGGAGGGCGGTGCCGCGCAGATCGATTCGAGAGATCACACCGCAATTCTCGCAGACCGCTTCCGGCGCCCGGACGCCCGTATCACTGGCTGATACATGCCCCGGCCGTCACTGCTGACTACTAGCGTTCACGCCGTCACACAGAGGGCAGAACAGGTGTACGGCATGTGCACGGAGGGGACGGCAGTGACCGAGCCGCAGGATGGCGATATCCCGGACGGCCTCAGCGCAGCGGAGCTGGGCATGTGGCAGGCCTTCCGGAACGGCACCACCTACGATCTGCGCACCCATGACCCGGTGCGCGACGATCCGTTCGCGGCGCACATCTGGGGACCCGAGCGGAGTGTCGGTGCCCGGACGGTGGCCAGGCTGCTGCTGAGCGGACCGGCGGCGCGGCCCGGCCGGGTGGCGGCGCTGAAGCTCCGGGGCGTGCGGATCACGGGGCGGCTGGACATGGCGGGCGGGCGTGTCTCCCCGTACGTCGAGCTGACGGGCTGCCGTTTCGAGCAGGAGGTGGTGCTGCCCGAGTGCCACTTCACGACCCTGCGGATGGTCGGCTGCGCGATTCCGCGCCTTGAGGCGGCCCGGCTGCACACGGAGGGCGATCTGCATCTGCCGCGCTGCCGGATCGAGGGCGGTATCCGGCTCACGGACGCCCAGATCGGAACGGACCTGCTGATCAACCAGATCAGCATCGGCCCCGACCGGCGGGGCCGCGCCCTGACCGCCGACGGCCTGGCGGTGGCCCAGGACCTCCAGGCGGAGATGGTCGAGACGCACGGCGAGCTGAGTCTGCGCGGCGCGAAGGTCGGCGGTTCGCTGAGCCTGCGCGGCAGCAGGCTGCGCGGCACGGAGGGGCGGCGGGCGCTGAACGCCCCGCAGCTGACCGTCGAGCGCACGCTGTACATGACCGAGGCATGGGTGAGGGTCGACACCGGGAACCAGGGCACCACTCCCCCGTACGGCATCACCCGGTCGTCGAACACCCCGGCGCGCGGCACCCGCTCCCAGATCTTCGAGTGCCGGGGCGGGGTGCGGCTCGACGACGGCAGGTTCGGGGACGCGGTGGACCTGCACAAGGCGCGGTTCGTCCTGGCCCGGCACGAGGAGCTGTCGCTGCGCAGGATCGTCACCCCTGAGCTCCGGTTCAACGCGGAGCGTCCGGAGGAGGGCCGGGTCGTGCTGAACGGCGCGAAGGTCGTCACGCTGATCGACGTGTCGAGCAGCTGGCCGGGCCCGGGCGGTCTGGCGATGGGCGGATTCGTGTACGAGAACCTCGTCCCGTACGGGCACTTCCCGCTCTCCCGGCGTCTGGAGTGGGTGCTCGCGGCGACCCCGGAGTACGTACCGGAGCCGTACGAGCGGCTCGCCGCCGTCCTGCGCAGCTGCGGCGAGGACGCGGACGCCCGCGAGGTGCTGCTCGCCAAGCAGCGGCGGCGCCGCGAGACGCTGCCGACCGCCGCCAAGCTGTGGGGCTTCCTCCAGGACTGGACGGTGGCGTACGGCTACCGGCCGGGGCGGGCCGCCGTGTGGATGGCGGTGCTGTGGGCGGCGGGCGCGGTGGCGTTCTCGCAGTACGACCCCGAGGCGATCAAGCGGGACGAGCATCCGCAGTGGAACGCCGCGCTGTACGCGCTCGATCTGCTGGTGCCGGTGATCAACCTCGGACAGGACGGTTACTGGCGGCTGGAGGGCGGCTGGCAGTGGGTGGGGGCAGCCCTCATCCTGCTGGGCTGGATACTGGCCACGACGGTCGCGGCGGGCGCCTCGCGGCTGCTGCGCCGCGGCTGACCGGGAACACCGCCGAATGCCGCAACGGCCTTTGCCGCAGGGGCAGTCCGCGTCGGGCGCGGGGACGGGGACTGTCGGCCGGAAGGGCGCGTTCGAGCCAGAATCCGCCATTTCCTTTGCCTTTTCTTGACCGTCGCCGGGGCAACCCTCCGACTCGGCACAGAAGCTTCACGTCGCCCCACTGGCGCGGCCCTCACCAGCGCTTTTGAATGGTCTGCACCATGTCATTCCTTCGCGCTCTGCTCAGCACAACGCGCATGATCCGTCACAGCCCCGAGCTGTCCGCCGGACTGCCCGTGGATGACGCTGTGCTGCTCGACGCCGCCGACGAACGGCTCTCCCCCGCCCTGGTGGCCGCCGCCCTCGGCGCGTACGAACCCGCCGCCGAACTGCTCGCCGCCACCCGGGAAGGCGCCGAGTGGGAGACCCGCGACCGCTGTCTCGCCCGCCTCGTCACGTTCGCGCACAGCCGCGACGGCTGGCTCGCCGACTGGCTGACCGCCGCCCCGCGCGACCCGGACGCGCTGCTCGTCAAGGCCGGGCTCGCCGTCCACCGCGCCTGGGAGTCACCCGCCCGCGCCGAGCGGCTGCGCGAGGTGGGCCCGCTCATCTCGGCGGCGGCCGAGGCACAGCCGAGCGACCCGGTGCCCTGGCGGCTCGCCCTGGACCACGCCCGCGGCACGCACGCCACGCACACCTCCTTCGAGGCCCTGTGGGAGCAGGCCATACGGCGGTCCCCGCACCACTACGGCTGCCATGTCGCGGCGCTCCAGTACCTCTCCGCCGCCTGGTACGGCTCGCACCGCGAGTGCTTCGACTTCGCGGAGCAGGCGGCCGAAGACGCCCTGCCCGACTCGCTGGTGCAGGCGTTGCCGGTACGGGCGGCGTTCGCGCTGCTGCTCGACGCGGAGCCCGCCGCGCGGTCCACCCCGGTGCAGGTGGAGCGGATCGACGCCGCCGCCGATCTCGCGATCACGCTCTCCGGTGCGTACCGGCCCGGTGATCTCTGGCCGGCCGAGGTGCGCAACCTCCTGGCGTACGTGCTCGTCGTGCGGGGGCGATGGGACGAGGCGCTGGAACAATTCCGGCTGATCGGACCGCACGCGACCTCGTTCCCGTGGTCCTCGGTGTCCGACGATCCGCTCGGCCAGTTCCTCGACGCGAGGGACGGCGCACGGCTCCAGGTGGCCTCCCTGACGCCCTTGCGCGACCGGGACGGCCGCAGCCGCCCTCGCGGCCATTACGCTTGACCGTTGTGACCACCGCTCGCCTCCCCCTCTTCCCGCTCAACGCGGTGCTGTTCCCCGGCCTCGTGCTGCCGCTCAACGTCTTCGAGGAGCGTTATCGCGCCATGATGCGCGAGTTGCTGCAGACCGATGAGGACGAACCGCGCCGCTTCGTCGTGGTCGCGATCCGCGACGGCCGCGAAATCGCCCCGACCGCCACCGGGATGCCGGACAGCATCGCCGCCGCCGTCCCCGTCGACCGCGCACCGGCCGACGGCTTCGGCCCCGACCCGATCCAGTCCTTCCACCGGGTCGGCTGCGTCGCGGACGCCGCGAAGATCCGTGAGCGCGCCGACGGGAGCTTCGAGATCCTGGCCACCGGTACGGTCCGGGTCAAGCTGCTCTCCGTGGACGCGAGCGGCCCCTATCTGACCGCCGAGGTCGAGGAACTGTCCGAGGAGCCGGGCGCCGAGGACGGCGCCGGGTCCGACGCGGCCAACGGGGCAGACGAGGCCGGGGCACTCGCCGAGGGCGTCCTGCGGGCCTTCCGCAGCTACCAGAAGCGTCTCGCGGGGGCCAGCGAACGCTCCCTGACCACCGGGGCGGACCTCCCCGACGACCCGTCCGTGGTCTCGTACCTGGTGGCCGCCGCGGCCGTACTGGACATCCCGTCGAAGCAGCGCCTGCTCCAGGCACCGGACACCGCGACGCGACTGCGCGAGGAACTGACGCTCCTGCGCCAGGAGACCGCGGTCATCCGGCATCTGCCGTCGCTGCCCGCGGTGGAACTGACCAGGGCCCCCACGCACCCCAACTGACCCGAGGACCCTGCCCCGTGGCGAAGAAGCCGAAGAAACAGCCGGGCGGCACCCCGGCCACGGTCGCCCTGACCGCGGCGGGCACCGCCTTCACCGTCCACGCCTACGAGCACGACCCGTCGTCCCCGTCCTACGGCGAGGAGGCCGCGGAAGCACTGGGCGTCTCCCCCGACCGGGTCTTCAAGACCCTGGTGGCCGACGTGGACGGCGAACTGACCGTGGCAGTGGTCCCGGTGGCCGGCTCCCTGGACCTCAAGGCCTTGGCATCGGCGGTGGGCGGCAAGAAGGCCACGATGGCGGACCCGGCGTCGGCGGAGCGCACAACGGGCTACGTACGGGGCGGAATCTCCCCCCTGGGCCAGCGCAAGCGCCTGCGCACGGTCCTGGACGCCTCGGCACAGTCCCACCCGACGATCTGCGTCTCGGCGGGCCGCCGGGGCCTGGAGGTAGAACTGACGGCCACGGACCTGGCGACACTGACGAACGCGGTATTCGCCCCGATCGGCCGCGCCTAAGGGCACGCGCATCCCCGCCAGGCGCTTGTGGCCATCGGTCAGCCCGGCGGCACACCCCAGCCCGCTCGACTCTCCCCATCCCGCCCGGCGCTTGAGGGCGTCTTTCGCCCTCGCCGGCACACCCCAGCCCGCCCGGCGTTAGGGGCCACCTCTCAGCCCACCCCGGCCACCCCCAGCCCGCCCGGCGCTTGAGGGCGTCTTTTCAGCCTCGCCGGCGTTTGAGGCGCGGGGTCTGGGGCGGAGCCCCAGTTTCGGGAAGGGGCGGGTAGGGGAACAGGCCCGCCGCAGGCGCCCCGCCTACGACTACTGCCCCGCCCCCCGCACAGACTCCCCGGCCTCCCCACCCGGCACACCGGAAACCCACTCCGGCTCAGGATCCCGCGGAGCGAACAACGCCGTCAGCCCCAGATGCACCAGCATCGCCACGATCGGCCACGCCAGCACCACCCCCACCGCATGCAGCTTCAGCGGCGCGTCGAAGACGACACCCTCACCCGCCGCCTTGGCCCGCGCGACCACATCCGAGGACGGTCCGAACCAGACACCGATCCCCCACGCGAGCAGCGAACCGAGCAGTCCGCCGAGCGCGAGCCCGGCCACCAGCAGGATGCCCCCGCGGCGGCGGTAGAAGAACACCGCGAACGCGGCCACGACCCCGAAGCCGAGCGCCAGCAGCACGAACGTTCCGTCCGCGGCCACGGCCTCCTCGCCCTCGCTGTCCTTCAGGAAGACGGCCGTGTCGTCGGAGATCAGCGGCACCCGCGGCGCCAGCCACAGCCACAGCAGCCCGAGCACGACACCCGCGGCCGTCAGCAACACGGTGATCACGGCGGCCTGCCGCAGCTCCGCGGACAGATCCCTGCCGTACAACGGCTCGTGCCCGGGCGCGGGATACGACCCCGACGGCGGCTTCTGCCACGGATCGTTGGACGAGGGCTGGTGCGGCGGCGTCAGAGGTGCGGTCACCGTGCCATCGTGCCAGGTGACCCTGTGCGGCGCCTCACCGGACCGATCACGCCCCGGCAACCCGCCACCGGCAACCCGCCACCGGCAACCCGCTACCGGACCGCCGCCCGCCGGTACGCCCACGTCGCCACGGCCAGCGACAGCACCCCCACCACGGCGCACACCGCGAGATCCAGAGCGATGACCGCCCAGTCGGGGTTCGCGTCGAAGGACCGCGCGAGCGCCTCCACCCCGTACGTCGAGGGCAGCAGATCACGTGCCCACCCGACCGGCTGGGGCAGCCGGTCGGCCGGCAGCACGCCCAGCAGCAACGCGGCGGACATGCCCAGCTGCCCGAGCAGCGTCGCAAGCTCCTGACGCGGCGCCAGCAGCCCCAGCGCAGCCCCGAGACCCGCCAGCGCGGCCCCCGAGAGCGGAACCACCGCGACGAGCACCCACAGATGCGTCATCGGCAACTGGAAGAGCACACTGCCGGTGACGGCCGTGACAACCGTGCCGGGCACGGTGAAGGACGCGTACGCCCCGGCCGCACCCAGCACCACCGCGGCCGGCGGCACCGGAAGCGTCGCGTAGTGGTCGAGTCCGCCACTGGCACGCAGCTGACCGAAGTACTGGGCGAGCAGGTTCAGCGCGACGAAGGCCACGACGAGCACGCTGGACCCGGCGACGACGGCCCGCGCCTCGGAACCGCCGTCCACCACCCCGCGCATCAGGACCATGATCCCGATGGACTGGAAGGTCGCCACGAACAGCAGCGGGATCCGGGCCACCCGGGCCCGCGAGAGCTGCGCGCGGTACACGGCGGCGAGCGAGGGCAGCAGCCCGGCCCGCGGAGCCAGCGGCGCGGGCACCGCGGCGCAGGCACCGGGCGGACCGCTCACGGCCAGACCCTCTCCGGACACCACCCCCACGTCCGCCCCCGACTCCCTCGCTGCCTCCGTCGCCGCCTCCGCGCGAACGATGCTCACCTGGCGCTGCTCCCCTTCGACACGTGCACGTTCACGCCTTCACCAGCCCCTCGGTCGCCCTGGCCGCGTCCCCGCCCAGCGCCAGGTAGACGTCCTCCAGGCTGGGCGTGGCCAGCGTGAAGTCGTCGAGTGCGGCGAACGCCGCGCCGCCGGTCACCGCGGCCACCGCCGCCCGCGCCTCGTCGGGCGCCAGCCGCAGCACCCAGCGGCGCCCGGACTCCTGGGCGGACCCGCGCAGAGCCGCCACCTCGGGTACGTCCAGGGGGGCCCGCTCGCGCCAGACCAGCTCGACCCTGACCTCGCCCGCCACCTGCTCCTTGAGCCCGTGGGGGGTGTCGCAGGCGATGACCTTGCCGCGTTCGAGTACGGCGACCCGGTCGAGCACCGTCTCGGCCTCGATCACGTTGTGGGTGACCAGCAGCACCGTGACGCCCCGCTCGGCCCGCCGCCGGTCTACGGCCGCCCACACAGCACGCCGGGCGACGGGGTCCATACCGGTCGTGGGTTCGTCCAGCACGAGGACCGGCCGCTCCCCGACCAGCGCGGCGGCGAAGCAGGCGAGCCGCCGCTGGCCGCCGGACAGCTTCTTCAGGGGGCGCCCGGCAAGTTCGGTGAGGCCGAGCTCGTCGAGTACGTCATCACGCGCGGCGCGCGCCTCGCGGACCCGGAGGCCGCGCAGCCGCCCGGTGGTCTCGGCGGCGAGGGAGACCGTCAGCTCGTCGAGGGCGGTGGATTCCTGCCCGAGGTAGCCGATCAGCCGCGAGGCCCGCTCGGGGTGGCGCACGAGGTCGTGCCCCAGCACCTCCACGCTGCCGGAGTCGGGCCGCATCAGTCCGGTGAGCTGGCGCACCAGGGTGGATTTGCCCGCACCGTTGGGGCCGAGCAGACCGAAGATCTCGCCCTGGCGGACATCGAGGCTGATCCCGTCGGTGGCGCGCACCTCGGGAGTGGCCGCGGCGCCGCGGCGACCGCGGACGGCGGGATAGGTCCTGACCAGATCACGCACCGCGCACACGGTCCCGGTCCCGGTCTGCGCCTGTGCTGTGCCGGTACTCACGAGGTACGAGGGTACGGGGTCGGATGCCCCGGATTGCGCCCGGGGCCGCCAGGGCCTGTCCTACTCCGCGACGGGTGCGTGCTCCGCGGCGGCCCGTACGTCGATCTCGCGCCAGAATCCCGCCCTGATCGCATAGCGGTCGTGCTCGTCGATCTGGTCGTCCTTGTGGGCGAGGAGACCGAACCGCGCCGCGTACCGCAGGAGCTCGCCGTCGATGCGGTGCGGGATGCGCGGGTACATGGTCGACAGCTTCTGGAGGTGGACGGTCTCCGGCAGCCGCTCCATCCACCGCCGGGCGAAGACCTGGCCGACCTCGAACGGATCGCCGCCGACGGTCGTGATGTCCTCCTCCCGGTCCGCCCAGCGCTGTTCGGCGCTGGTGAGCTGGGCCAGCGTCGGCAGCGAGGCGGTCTCGGCGGGCTCGCCGAGCGGTCCGCCGCGCTCGACCCAGCCCTTGTCGGAGGACCAGCGCAGGGTGGCGTTGGCGGGGACCGCGGCCGACGGGGCGGGGTGCTGCGCGGCCTGACTGCCGGGGCCGCGCAGGCTCGCCAGGTCCTTCGGCGTGGGGACACCCCGGTGGCCCGGGGCGGCCGGTGCGTCCGCGTCCTGGTCGGCCGGTGCGGAGTTGCCGTTGCGCGCGGCTGCGGCCTGGGCCTCAGATGCCCGTTCCGCGGAGGCCGCCAGCGCCGCTTCCGGGAGGGGCGCGGAGAGGATCGCGGCGATCTCGGGGCGCGGGACGGGCGGCGGAGCGCAGATCCCGCCGATCTCCTTGGCCCGTACCGCCTTGGTGATCCAGGCCCGGTCCAGCACCCGCCGTTCATCGGCCTCCGCGACCAGGTCCTCGGACTGGTTGTAGTCGCCGTCGGCGGCCTGGACGGCCCAGAGGTGGACGGCGACCCCGTGCTCCTTGGCCGACATCAGCCCGGGCAGCAGATCGCCGTCACCGGTCACGAGCACCACGTCGGAGCAGGCGCGGTTCCTGGCGAGCTCGGTGAGCTCGGCGTGCATCGCCGCGTCGACCCCCTTCTGCGCCCATCGGCCGTCACTGCGTGTGAGGGCGCCCAGTCGAACGGTCACGCGGGGCATCACCCGGAGCCTGCGGTGTTCCGGCTGCGGTACGCGGTCGGGAGCACCGTCGAACCAGTAGATCCGGAGCAGCGGCTGCTGCGTGTCCGCCTCCGCGCGTTCGCGCAGGCCCTGGATCAGGGCCGCGTGGTCGACGGTGATGCGGGAACGGGCGGGCTCTCCGGCCAGCAGGCTCGCGGCTGCGCCCAGCAAGTAGCCGGCGTCCACCAGGACGACGCAACGGTCCACGCGTTCCACCCTCTTCCAGGAATTCGGGAACGGTTTTCGGCGGGCCCGGTCGTGGGGGGGGGTGGGCCCGCTTACTCAGGGTTTCCTTCGAGTCTGCCCGACCACGCGGGGGTTAACGTCCGGAACTCGATCATCGGCGTGGCGGATCGGAAAAACGGTGCGACACACCCCCTCACTACGCACGGTAATGATCCAAAATGCGGCGTTTGCGGCGCTATGTGAGTCTGACAGCGGTCCTGGCCCACAGAGTCCCCATAGGAGGAACACCATGGCCAAGAACAAGAACCGCAAGCAGGGCAGTCAGCAGGATCGCACCGCGTCCGCCGCGGAGCGAAGCGCTCAGGAGGCGAAGACCTCGTCCTTCGAGGCCCAGAGCTCGCCTCAGTCGCAGCCCCAGGGCAGCCCTTCCGATGTTGCGCGTAAGCACCAGCGGCGCTTCGGCCACAACTGACCGGTCCTTCCCCGGTCCGGCCGAAGGCCGACAGCCGAGAGGGGCGCCCCGCATTGCGG
>NZ_JBSHFH010000045.1:0-54453 GCF_053617235.1 Streptomyces sp. NPDC055749
TCCTTCGGCAGAGGCGACCCGGCGCGGCCGGCATCCTGCCTGAGCTACGAACCGAGAATGGTCGTCAGGAACTCTCCCGTCCACGCCAGCAGTTCCCGCCCCACCACCGGCTTGCCGCCGATCCGGCCCGCCGTGGGGCGTGGGACCAGGATCTGGTGGGTGGCCGGTTTGATGACCGTCTTCGGGTGGAGGCGCTTGAGGCGGAGCTCCTGCGACTCGCGCAGCTCCACCGGGGCGAAGCGGATGTTCGAGCCCTGGAGGACGATCTCGCCGACGCCGCAGGCGCGGGCCAGCATGCGCAGGCCGGCCACCAGGAGGAGGTTCTCGACCGGTTCGGGGAGCTTGCCGTAGCGGTCGGTGAGTTCCTCGCGTACCGCCCTGATGTCGTCCTCCGTGTTGGCGGAGGCGATCGCGCGGTACGCCTGGAGGCGGAGCCGCTCGCCGGGGGCGTAGTCGTGCGGGACGTGGGCGTCGACCGGGAGCTCGATCTTGACCTCCAGCGCGGGCTCCTCCTCGACGCCGCCGTCGACCGCCGCCCGGTAGTCGGCCACCGCCTCGCCGACCATGCGGATGTAGAGGTCGAAGCCGACGCCCGCGATGTGGCCGGACTGTTCACCGCCCAGCAGGTTTCCGGCGCCGCGGATTTCGAGGTCCTTCATGGCCACGTACATGCCCGCGCCCATTTCTGTGTGCTGGGCGATGGTGGCCAGGCGTTCGTGGGCGGTTTCGGTGAGGGGCTTCTCCGGGGGGTACAGGAAGTAGGAGTAGCCCCGGTCCCGGCCTCGGCCGACGCGTCCGCGCAGCTGGTGCAGCTGCGAGAGACCGAAGTTGTCGCCGCGCTCCACGATCAGCGTGTTGGCGTTGGAGATGTCGATGCCGGACTCGACGATCGTCGTCGAGACGAGGACGTCGAACTTCTTCTCCCAGAAGTCCACGACGACCTGCTCCAGGGCGCTCTCGCCCATCTGCCCGTGCGCCGTGGCGATACGGGCCTCCGGCACGATCTCGCGGAGCCGGGCGGCGGCGCGGTCGATGGACTCGACCCGGTTGTGGATGTAGAAGACCTGGCCCTCGCGCAGCAGTTCACGGCGGACGGCTGCGCCGATCTGCTTCTCGTCGTACGGACCGACGAAGGTGAGGACCGGGTGGCGCTCCTCGGGGGGCGTGGTGATCGTCGACATCTCGCGGATGCCGGTGACGGCCATTTCGAGCGTACGGGGGATGGGCGTCGCGGACATGGTCAGTACGTCGACGTTGGCGCGGAGCTTCTTCAGCTGCTCCTTGTGCTCGACGCCGAAGCGCTGCTCCTCGTCGACGATGACCAGGCCCAGGTCCTTGAACTTCGTCTCGGAGGAGAAGAGGCGGTGCGTGCCGATGACGAGGTCGACCGAGCCCTCGCGCAGGCCCTCAAGTGTCGACTTCGACTCGGTGTCGGACTGGAAGCGGCTCAACGCCCTTACGTTGACAGGGAATTGCGAGTAACGCTCGGTGAACGTACCGAAGTGCTGCTGGACGAGGAGCGTCGTCGGTACGAGGACGGCGACCTGCTTTCCGTCCTGGACCGCCTTGAACGCGGCGCGGACGGCGATCTCCGTCTTGCCGTAGCCGACGTCGCCGCAGATCAGGCGGTCCATGGGAACCGTCTTCTCCATGTCCTCCTTGACCTCGGCGATGGTGGAGAGCTGGTCGGGCGTCTCCGCGTACGGGAAGGCGTCCTCCAGCTCGCGCTGCCACGGGGTGTCCGGGCCGAAGGCGTGTCCCGGGGCCGCCATCCGGGCCGAGTACAGCTTGATGAGGTCGGCGGCGATCTCCTTGACCGCCTTCTTCGCGCGCTGCTTGGTCTTCGTCCAGTCGGCGCCGCCGAGCCGGTGCAGGGTCGGGGCCTCACCGCCCACGTACTTCGTGACCTGTTCCAGCTGGTCGGTGGGGATGTACAGCCGGTCGCCGGGCTGGCCGCGCTTGGCCGGGGCGTACTCGACGAGGAGGTACTCGCGGGTGGCGGCCTGCACCGTGCGCTGCACCATCTCGATGTAGCGGCCCACGCCGTGCTGCTCGTGGACGATGTAGTCGCCGGTCTCCAGCGTCAGCGGGTCGATGGTCTTGCGGCGGCGGGCCGGCATCCGGCCGAGGTCCTTGGTGGCCGTGCGCTGGCCGGTCAGGTCGGTCTCGGTCAGTACGGCGAGCTTGAGCGCCGGGTCGACGAAGCCGTGGTCGATGGCGCCGCACGAGACATGGACGACCGAGGGGGAGATCTCGGCCAGGTCCTGGTCCAGGCGGGCGGCGATGCCCTCGCCGCCGAGGACCTCGACGGTGCGGGAGGCCGGGCCCTGGCCCTCGGTGACGTACACCGTGCGCCAGCCGTCCGCGAGCCAGCCCTTGGTGTCGGCGAGCGCGCGGGCGGTGTCGCCCCGGTAGGACTCGGGGGCGTGCATCCGGAGCTTGAGGGTGTCCTCGTCGAGCTCGTCGTCGGCGGCGAACGGGGAGACCGACCACCACATCATGTTCAGCTCGCGGGCCCGGTCACGGACGTCCGCGATGCCCCGGAGCGAGGCCGCGCCGACATCGATCGGGGCCTCGCCGCCGCCCGCCGTGGCCGCCCAGGACGCCTGGAGGAACTCCTGGCTGGTGGCGACCAGGTCGGTCGCCCGCGTCCGCACCCGCTCCGGGTCGCAGACCACCGCCATCGAGCCCTTCGGCAGGACGTCGATCAGCAGCTCCATCTCGTCCACCAGCACCGGGGCGAGGGACTCCATGCCCTCGACGGCGATCCCCTCGGCGATCTTGCCGAGCAGCTCGCCCAGCTCCGGGTGGGCCTCTGCGAGCGCGGCGGCGCGGATACGGACCTCGTCCGTGAGCAGCAGCTCGCGGCAGGGCGGCGCCCACAGCCCGTGCGCGGCGACCTCCAGCGAACGCTGGTCGGCGATCTTGAAGTAGCGGATCTCCTCGACGTCGTCGCCCCAGAACTCCACCCGAAGGGGGTGCTCCTCGGTCGGCGGGAAGACGTCCAGGATTCCACCGCGTACGGCGAACTCTCCGCGCTTCTCGACCAGTTCGACCCGGGAGTACGCGGCAGCCGCGAGCGCCTCGACGACCTCGCCCAGATCGGCGCTCTGCCCGCTGCTCAGCGCCACGGGTTCCAGCTCGCCGAGCCCCTTGACCTGCGGCTGGAGCACGGAGCGCACGGGGGCGACGAGGACACTGACCGGGCCGGTCTCCGGGTCGTCCTGCCTGGGGTGCGCCAGCCTGCGCAGCACGGCGAGGCGGCGGCCGACGGTGTCCGAGCGGGGCGAGAGCCGTTCGTGGGGCAGGGTCTCCCAGGACGGGTAGTCGACGACGGTGTCCGGCGGCAGCAGCGTGCGCAGCGCCGCCGCGAGGTCCTCGGCCTCCCGGCCCGTCGCGGTGACGGCGAGCACGGTCCGCCCGGTCTCGCGGGCCAGCGCGGCGACCGCGAAGGGACGGGCGGCGGACGGACCCACCAGGTCCACGTGCATCCGGTGGCCGTCGGCTGCGGCCTTCACCGCTTCGGAGAGTGCCGGGTCACGTACGACGACATCCAGCAGACCGTGCAGGCTCATGAAGGGCTTCCGTCCGGGTACGGGGGTGTACTGACAGCCGGCTGCTGCCAGGGGCGCCGCGCCGTCCCCGGCAGGGGGCAACGCGAAGGGCCCGACACGTAGGACGGGCCGGGGTCCCAGACTACGACTCCCGTACGACAGCCGCGCCCGCAACGGCCTCGCGCCGGGGCGGCACGGGCGCCGGTCCACCGAATGCCGGGCGCCCCTCCGGATACGTACAGTCACACCGCGCGACGTGACGTGCCGCGATCAGGCGATCGGCTGCCGTGCCTCTTCGCGCACCTTCAAGGTCGTCGCGGCCGTCTCTTCGAGATCGATGGAGTCGGGGTCCTTCGAGGACTGCGCGGGGGTGAGGAAGGCGACGTAGGCGGCGGTGTTCTCGTCGCCCCATGCGCACACAGGCACGGTGGATGTGCCGTCCTCGTCCTTGGACAGCAGGACGGTGCACGTCATGCCGACATCGGAACCGGGTGGCGTGATCGTCTTCGGAGCGTTGGGTTCGCTCATCCCCTCCGATCCCCGCAGACCCTTCAGGAGGCCGTCGCGCACCTGGGCCGGATCCTTGAACTGCCCGTGCACGCCGGTGAGTATGAGGCCGTCGGGGGCGTCGGTGCTGGAGCCGTTGTACGAGCCGATGCTCGCCTTGGTGTTGCGGCTGTCCGGCCCGTCGCCGTAGCCGCCCTCCTTCGCCTCGGCGTCCGCATCCGCCGAACCGTCGTTGATGAGCTTGTACCTCTGGTCCAGCAGGGTCTTCGGGACGGTGAGCCGGTGGGTCGCCGCGGGGAACGGCTCCGTGGACGCAGCGGATTCCGCCCGGTCGCTGCCCCGGTTGCCGAAGTAGGCGAGTGCGCTGACGAACACCATCGAGGCCGCGACGATGCTCAGGGTCAGCCCGGTGCGGTTCTTGCGCGGCGGCGGCCCCATCGGCGGCCCGCCCCACGCGCCCGGGTGGGGCTGCTGCGGGTACGGCTGCCCGTACTGCTGCTGAGGGTGGGGCTGGGGCGGGTGGGGCTGGGGCCCGTACGGACCCGGCTGCTGCCCGTACGGATTCGCCTGCTGCCCGTACGGACCGGGCTGCTGCCCGTACGGATTGGGTCCCTGACCGTACGGACTGGGCTGCTGGCCATTGTGGTTGGGCTGCTGCCCGTACGGATTGGGCTGCTGCGGCGGCATGGTCATGACCACAAAACTACGTGCAGCCGGGAACGGAGCAGGCCCCGGGGCGTTTGGAGGAACGCCCCGGGGCCTGCTCGGTCATCCTACGTCGAGCCTCACGTCACCCGTCGGTGGCGATGGCGTTGAGGACGTTCATCCGGCCCGCCCGGAAAGCGGGAACCAGTGCGGCGAACAGTCCGACGAAGGCCGAGGCCACGAAGACCGAGAGGATCGTCGGCCACGGGATCTCCAGGACGTTGAGCCCTTCCAGCGCCAGCAGCTTCTGGGCCGAGGTGCCCCAGCCCATGCCCAGGCCGAGGCCGAGCAGGGCGCCGAAGAGGGCGATGACCACGGACTCCAGCCGGATCATGCGGCGCAGCTGACGGCGCGAGAGTCCGATGGCCCGCATGAGACCGATCTCGCGGGTCCGCTCGACCACCGACAGGGCGAGCGTGTTCACCACACCGAGCACCGCGACGATGATCGCCAGGGCCAGCAGTCCGTACACGATGTTGAGCAACTGGCCGATCTGGTCCTTCAGGTCCTGCTTGAAGTCCGCCTGGTTCTGCACCTTGTACTGCGGGTACTTGTCGAGCGAAGCCTTGAGGGCGGCGTACGCCTCCTTCTCCTTGCCGTCCTCCGCCATGGCGAACATGATCATGTTCTGCGGCATCTTGTCGGCGGGGACGTACTTCTCGGCGGTCGTGATGTTCGTGTACATCGCGCCCTTGTCGACGTTGGTCTCGTCCGAGGTGATCGCGGCGACCTTCAGCTTCGCCGTCTCACCGCCCTTGAACGCGACCGTGATCCGGTCCCCTACCTTGACGTTGTGCCGGGTGGCGTACGCGTCGCCGACCGACATGGCGTCCTCGCCGTACGCCGCGGCCAGATCGCCGGAGACAGTCTTGCGACGCAGGTCGTCCTTGTACGTCGGGTCGGCGGCGACGACTCCCTCGTCCTCCGTCGAACCGTCGGGGGCGGTCAGCTTCGCGTCGACGGACTTGTAGTCGGTGATGTGCTCGATGCCGGGCACGCTCTCCATGGCCTTCGCGGCCTGGGGGACGATCAGCTGGTCGGGGACCGACGACTGGACGATGAAGTCCGTTCCCACCGACTTGTCGAGCTCCTCGGTGGCCGAGGCCACCATGGACGAGCCGACGACCGAGAGGCAGGCCACCAGGGCCAGGCCGATCATCAGGGCCGCGCCGGTCGCTCCGGTACGCCGCGGGTTGCGCAGCGCGTTGCGCTCCGCGAGCCGGCCGACCGGGCCGAACATCCGCAGCACGACCACGCTGAGCGCCCGCACCACGATCCCGGCCAGCAGCGGGCCGATCACGATGAAGCCGATGAGGGTCAGGACCACACCGAGCCCCAGGAAGAGCGAGCCCTCGCTCGCCTTCTCGGCCTGGGTGGTCGCCCACAGGGCGGCGCCACCGCCGACGGTGAGGACCAGACCGATACCGGCCCGGATCCAGCCGGACTTGGCGTCCGCCGGGGTTCCGGATTCGCGCAGGGCGGCCATCGGCGAGACCTTGCCGGCCCGGCGGGCGGGCACATAGGCGGCGAGGACCGTGACGAAGATGCCGAGCACGAGGCCGATGGCGGGGGTCGTCCAGGCGATGGTGAGGTCCTTGGTGGACAGCTCCATGCCCATGGAGCCCATGAGCTTCATCAGCCCGACGGCGAGCCCGATTCCGGCGCCGACACCGAGGATCGAGCCGACGATCCCGAGGAGCACCGCTTCGACGAGCACGGACCGGTTGACCTGCTTGCGGCTGGAGCCGATGGCCCGCATCAGACCGATCTCGCGGGTGCGCTGGGCGACCAGCATCGAGAAGGTGTTGACGATGAGGAAGATGCCGACGAGGAAGGCGATTCCGGCGAAGCCGAGCATCGCGTACTTCATCACGTCGAGGAAGGAGCCCATGGAGTCCTTGTTGGCCGCCGCGGCCTCGTCCTGGGTCTGGAGCTTGTAGGTCCCCGCGTCGCCCAGCGCCGCGGCGACGTTCTTCTTCAACTGCGTGTCGTCCACGCCTGATTCGGCGGCGACGTGGATGTGGGTGAAGGCACCGGTCGCACCCAGCAGCGTCTGCTGGGCGGTCGCCGTGTCGAAGAAGACGACGGCCGCGCCCGGGTTGGTCACGGTGAAGGCGGCGATGCCGCTGATCTTCGCACTGATGTCACCGGTGGCCGCGATGGTGCGCAGCTCGTCACCGATCTTCAGGCCGTGCTTCTCGGCGGTGTCCGCGTCGACCATCACCTCGGTGGGGCCGCGCGGGGCGTGTCCGGAGGCGATCTCCATGGAACGCAGGTCGTTGCGCGTCCAGTTGCCGGCGAACGTGGGGGCGCCCGTCTCGGAGCCCATGTTCTTGTTGTCGCCGTCGACGACCGTGACGGACATGCTGGAGACGCCGCCTTCGGCCTGCTTCACCCCGTCGGCCTTCTCGACCCGGTCGAGTACGGAGGCGGGCAGTGCTTCGGGCTTGCCGTTCTCCGGCATCTCCTCGGGCCCGCCGGCCGTCTTGGGGCTGACGGTGACATCGGCCGACGAGACCGCGAAGAGCTTGTCGAACGTGGTGTTCATGGTGTCGGTGAAGACGAGCGTGCCGCAGACGAACGCCACCGACAGCAGGACCGCTACGGCGGAGAGCGCCATGCGTCCCTTGTGCGCGAGGAAGTTGCGCATAGAGGTCTTGAGGACAGTCACGACGTACGCCCCCGAGCATCGAAGTGCTTCATGCGGTCGAGGACCTGGTCGGCGGTCGGGTTCTGCATCTCGTCGACGATGGAGCCGTCAGCGAGATACAGCACCCGGTCCGCGTAGGAGGCCGCGACCGGGTCGTGGGTGACCATGACGATGGTCTGGCCCAGGTCGTCGACGGACCTGCGCAGGAAGGACAGCACCTCGGCGCCGGCCCGCGAGTCCAGGTTTCCGGTGGGCTCGTCACCGAAGATGATCTCCGGCTGCGAGGCGAGGGCGCGGGCCACGGCGACGCGCTGCTGCTGGCCGCCGGAGAGCTCGGTCGGCCGGTGCTTCAGGCGGTCGGCGAGGCCGACGGTCTCCACGACCTGGCGCAGCCAGGCGGCGTCGGGCTTGCGGCCCGCGATGTC
This sequence comes from Streptomyces sp. NPDC055749, assembly GCF_053617235.1. Lineage (NCBI taxonomy): Bacteria > Bacillati > Actinomycetota > Actinomycetes > Kitasatosporales > Streptomycetaceae > Streptomyces > Streptomyces sp. NPDC055749. The sequence continues at coordinate 7,842 of NZ_JBSHFH010000045.1, forward strand.
CATCGGCAGCGTGATGTTCTCCAGCGCGTTGAGCGTGGGAAGCAGGTTGAACGCCTGGAAGATGAAGCCGATCCGGTCCCGGCGGAGCTGGGTGAGCTTCTTGTCCTTGAGCTTCGTGATCTCGGTTTCGTCGAGGTGGATCTCACCCGAGGTCACGGTGTCCAGACCCGCGAGGCAGTGCATCAGGGTCGACTTGCCCGAACCGGACGGACCCATGATCGCCGTGAACTGCCCGCGAGCGATGTCGACATCGACATGGTCGAGCGCGACGACCCGGGTCTCCCCCGACCCGTACGCCTTGACGACCTGCCGCGCTCGCGCAGCGACGGCCGTACGCCCTCCAGTGCCCCCGTGCCTGGGAATGGTCACAGCCGTTGTCACGGTATTTCTCCTATGTCGATGGATGACTGGACGTCTTTGTGTACGTCCTGAGTCTTGCGGGAGGAGGGGGTCCTGCGCGCTGGTGCCCAGCGCAGTCTTCGGGTGGGGTTTTCCCCACCTCGCCCTCTGCGGTCAGCCGCCCTTGCGGTGTATGACCACGGTAAAGAACGGGCCCCGGCCGCCACGTCCTCCGGGGGGAGGAACGGCCCCTGGGCACAAGTACGGAGCTACCCCTAGGGGATTCCGTCGCGGGTATGAGACCCGGGTAGGGGACGGCCCGAAGCGGAACCCGCCCTCCCGCACCCTCCCGCCGCGCACCGCAGGGATGAGACAGTGTCCCGGGAAATAGATGCATAGGGAAAGGAAAACCTGTGGCCGGCACGGGAGGCGGGGACGCAGGCATAGGCGTCGGCACGAGCGAGGGCGGCGGCACCGAGGGTACGAGCCAGGGCGGCGGCGCGGACACCGCCACCACCGCCGCGACCACGCCCCGGGGCCGGCGGCCCGTCGTCGCCGCGCTGATGCTCGGCATGGCGCTCGCCGCCATCGACGGCACCATCGTCTCCACGGCCGTCCCCCAGATCGTCGGCGATCTCGGCGGGTTCGCCGTCTTCTCCTGGCTGTTCTCGGGCTACTTGCTGGCCGTGACCGTCACCCTCCCCGTCTACGGGAAGCTCTCCGACACCTTCGGCCGCAAGCCGGTCCTGGTCGCCGGCATCATCCTGTTCCTGGTCGGCTCGGTGCTCTGCGCGGCAGCCTGGAACATGGCTGCCCTGATCGCCTTCCGCGTCGTCCAGGGACTCGGCGGCGGCGCACTCCAGGGCACCGTCCAGACGATCGCCGCCGACCTCTACCCGCTCAAGGAACGCCCCAAGATCCAGGCCAGGCTGTCGACCGTGTGGGCGACATCGGCGGTCGCGGGACCGGCGGTCGGCGGGCTCCTCGCGACGTACGCGGACTGGCGCTGGATCTTCCTGATCAATCTGCCCGTCGGCGCCGTCGCGCTCTGGCTGGTGGTACGTCACCTCCACGAACCGGCCCGCCCCCGCACCGGCGCCAGGCTCCCCATCGACTGGGCGGGCGCCCTCGCCGTCTTCGCGACCGGGGTACTCCTGCTGACCGCGCTCGTCCAGGGCGGAGTGGCCTGGCCGTGGCTCTCCGCACCCTCGCTCGGCCTGCTGGGCGCGAGCGCCGCACTCGCCGCGCTGACCGTCCTCATCGAGCGGCGCGCCGCCGACCCGATCATCCCGGGCTGGGTCTGGAAGCGGCGCACCATCGCCTCCGTCAACCTGGCGCTGGGCGCGATGGGGCTGCTGATGGTGGCGCCCACCGTCTTCCTGCCGACGTACGCGCAGTCCGTCCTGGGCCTCGGCCCGATCGCCGCCGGCTTCGTGCTCTCCGTCATGACGCTGAGCTGGCCGGTCTCGGCGGCCTTCTCCAACCGGGTCTACAACCGCATCGGCTTCCGGTTCACCGCGATCATCGGCATGAGCGCCACCCTGCTGATCCTGCTGGCCTTCCCGTTGCTGCCGTACCCCGGTTCCGCCTGGCAGCCCGCCCTGATCATGCTGCTGCTCGGCGCGGCGCTCGGCCTGTTCCAACTGCCGCTGATCGTCGGCGTCCAGTCCACGGTCGGCTGGTCCGAGCGCGGTACGACGACGGCCTCCGTACTGTTCTGCCGGCAGGTCGGCCAGAGCGTGGGCGCCGCGCTCTTCGGCGCGGTCGCCAACGGGGTGCTCGCCTCCCGGCTGGCCGACGCCCCGGTCCCCGGACTGCCCGGCGACCTGGACGCCATCTCGCACGCCCTGGGTGATCCCGGCTCGCTCTCCGCCGCGGCGACGGACTATCTGCGACGGGCCGTGGACGCGGCCGTCGACTACGTCTACATCGGCGCGGCAGGGGCCGCCGTACTCGCCCTGCTCGTCCTCGTCTTCGTGGCCCCGCGCCGCTTCCCGGTCCTCGACGAGGGGTCCGAGAACACCCCGCAGGCTCTGAGGAAGTAGACAACTTCATGGTTACCGTAGGTAGTTCGGCCACACCCCTGCCCAGGCGCCATACCCGCGAGTAACGTACGCGCTCCCAACAGCGCACCCGCGCTCCTGCCTTGCGGTCCGTCCCCGGATCCGAGCCACGCAAGGAGCAGCACCACGATGCCTCAAGAGCACCCTGAGCACCCTCGGTACCGCCCGCCGCAACCCCCGTATCCCCCGTACGCGCCCTCACGGCCGCACCGCCGCCCCCCTCCGCCGCCGCCCCGCTCCCCGGGCGGCGAATACCTCCTCCCCTGGCAGAGTTCCTCGACTCCTCCGCCGCCCCGGTGGCCCACCCCGCCCGCCGCGCCCGTCCCCGCTCCCGGCCACCACAGCGATCTGCGCCGGCTGCGCGGCGCGTACCGCGTCCTGCGCCGGGCCTCCACGCTCACCGCACTCGGCTACTTCACCCTCTTCCTCCTCCTCTCCGGATTCGCCCCGGACCTGATGACCAGCCCGGTCGGCGAAAGCGGCCTCACCACCGGACTCCTGCTCGGCCTGTGCCAGCTCCCGGTGACACTGGCCGCCATCGCCTTGTACGAGCGGACGGCCCGGCGCACCGTGGACCCGCTCTGCGCCGGACTCCGCAGCCGGGCCCGCTCCACGGACGACCGAGCGGCCACCGAGCGCCGCGGAACAGGAACGGGCCGATGAACGGATTCGACGAGTCCGCGCAGACGATGTCGCTGATGGCGTTCATCGCGGTGGCCACCGTGACCCTGCTGCTCTGCGTGATGACAGGACCGGACCGCGACGACGACCTCGACGAGTTCTACACCGGCTTCCGCTCGCTCTCCCCCGTGCGCAACGGCCTGGCCATCGCCGGTGACTACCTCTCCGCGGCCACCGTCCTCGGCACCACCGGCGTCATCGCCCTCACCGGCCACGACGGGCTCGTACTCGCCCTGAGCACGGCCCTCTCCCTGGTTCTGCTGATGTTCCTGCTGGCCGAACCGCTGCGCAACGCGGGCCGGTTCACCATGGGCGACGTACTGACCCGCCGCTCCCCCGGCCGGGCCGTCCGCATCGCCGCCTGCGCGGCCACCCTCGTCGCGCTGGTGCCCCTGATGGTGGTCCAGCTCGCGGGCAGCGGCAGTCTGCTCGCCTTCATCCTGGGCTTCGACAGCTCCGGATTCCGCACCGGATCCATCATCGTGCTCGGCGTCGTGATGATCGGTTACGCGGCGATCGGCGGGATGAAGGGGACCGCCCTCATCCAGATCGTGAAGACCGTCGTGCTCCTCGGCGCCGGCCTCCTGGTCTCCGTACTGATCATGAACCGCTTCGACTGGGACACCGGCGCCCTGCTCCGGGCCGCCCAGCAGGGCAGCGGCGCGGGGGCCGCGTATCTGCACTCGGGGCTCCAGTTCGGCGGCAACGACCTCGACATGATCAGCTCCGAACTCACCGTCGTGCTCGGCGCCGCGTGCCTCCCGCACATCACCATGCGGATGTCGAGCGTCCGCGGCGCCCAGGCCGTACGCCGGTCCCTGTCCTGGGCGGTCGGCGTCGTCGTCTGCCTCTGCCTGCTGCTCACCGTCATCGGCTTCGGCGCGGCGGCCCTGGTCGGGCACGACCGCATCACGGCCGCAGGAGCGCAGGGCAACAGCGCGATCCTCCAGGTCAGCAGTGTCGTCGCGGGCGGCGGCGGGATCGGGGCACTGATCGTCACGACCATGACCACAGCGATCTTCCTGACCCTGCTCGCCTCGGTCGCCGGAATGATCCTGGCCTGCGCCAACTCCCTGGCCCACGACCTGTTCGCGCACGGACTCCGCAACCGGAGCAAGGGGCCGGTACCGGGCCGCACCGAGATGGGTGCGGCGCAGCTCGCCGCGGTCGGTGTGGGCCTCGCGGCCATCGTCCTCGCCGTGCTCGCCCGGCACTGGAACGTCCAGGCGATGGTGACGCTCTCGTTCTGCGTCGGTGCGTCGGCCCTGGCCCCGGCGCTGGTCTACAGCATGTTCTGGCGGCGCTTCACCCGTACGGGACTGCTCTGCACCCTCATCGGCGGCACCCTCTGCGTGCTGGTGCTGATGCCGGGCACCAACCTGGTGTCCGGGTCCCCCGGCGCGGTCTTCCCCAACCGTGACGTCAACTGGTTCCCGTTCACCACGACCGGGCTCGTCTCCATCCCGTTCGGATTCCTGGCGGGCTGGCTGGGAACGGTGCTCGGCCGGCGCACGGCGGAGGAGGAACGCAGACAGTACGAGGCGGTGGAGCCGTGGATCCTGGCGGGCGCGCCCCCGGTGGCGTCGGCCCGCCGAGGGGGTCCCCAGGGCCCGTCCTAGTCAGTCCGCCTCTGACCTGTCCTGGTACTAGTTCTCCTCCGGCCCCGACACCGCACGCCCCGTGAGTGCCGCGAGCGAGTTGCGTACATGCGCCATGTGCGCCTGCACCTCCTCGCGGCCCTCCTCGTGCTCCCGCAGAATCCGCTCCGTCTCCCGCAGAATCCGCTCCTCACGCACCCGGGCCTCCGAGATCACCTCGCCCGCCCGCGCCTCCGCGTCCTCCTGGCCGTGCCTGGCGGCCTCCTCGGTCTCCGCGAGCGCCCGCCGCGCCTCCGCGATCAACGCATCGCCCCGCTCGGACAGTTCGGCCTCGCGCGCAGCCGCCGCGGCCTCGTCCGCCGCCAGTCCGGCCGCCGCCGCCTTCGACCGCTCGGTGTGCTCCTGCTCCTGATGGGCCAGCACACCCGCCGTACGCCGCCGGGTCTCCGCCATCGCCTCGTCCGCCGACCCACGGACCTCGGCGGCCTCCTTGCGCGCCGCGGCGACGGCCTCGCCCCCGGACTCCTGCGCCGCGGACAGCACCGCCAGGGCGTGCGCCTCGGCAGCCGCCCGTACCGTCTCGGAGTGCTCGCGGGCCGCTTCCCGGGCCGCCCGCCCCGCCGTGTCCGCCGCGTCCCGCAGCGCCTGGCCGTCCTCCTGGGCCGCCCCGCGCGCGGCCTCGGCCTCGGCCTGCGCGAGCGCCAGGATCTGCTGGGCGCGCTCACCGAGCGAGTCGTACGTCTGCGGGGCCAGCGCGGCGACGACCCCCGCCAGCCGGGCCGACTCTGCCGCCAGCTCCTCGGCGAGATCCGTCAGCCGGGAAAGCCGCTCCCCTGCGGCGTCGCGCTCCGCGGACAGGGCGGCCACGGTCCGGTCCACCTGCTCGGGACGGTAGCCACGCCCCCGTACGCCGACGAAGCCATGGGCGGACACCGGTCCAGCACTCATCCTTGAAGCCCTCTCTCCGACACTCCGACCTCCAGCAATACGTCAAGGATGCGGCAATTGGTAAAGAAGTCGGAATCGATCAGCAGTATTCAGGACGGAAGCGACGGGCATCACAGGGCGAAAACGGAGAGGCGCCCGGCCCCTTACGGGTCCCGGGCGCCTCCGCCGCACCACTCACACAACGGGACAGGTCAGAGCAGTCCGTCCCACATCTGCTCCAGCAGCACCGACCACCAGCTCTCCGGCGACGCGAGAGCCGCCGGATCGAGGGCCGCCAACTGTGCCTGGAAGTCGACGGTCCAACGACCCGCCTGCTCCGGGTTGAGCCCGAAGCGGAGCCGCCACATCCGGCCGAGCAACGCCATCGAGCGCACGAACTCCGGCAGCCCGGTGTTCACGAACTGCGGCGGCACCGACTGCCCGCCGGGACCGGCCTCGACCGGCACGGCAACGATGTTCGCGGTGCCGTACTGGACACAGATCGCCCGGCCGAAGTCGGTCCCCATCACGAGGTACGAACCCGCGTCGGGCGCCGGCTGCACCTGACGCTGCGCGGCCAGCTCGGCCAGCGTCGGCACCACCGGCTGCCCCGGCTGCGCCCAGAAGAACGGCCCGAAATCGGCGGGCAGCCCGGCCCACACCAGGGTCCGCCCCACGATCTCGGGCACACCCTGACGGGACACGGCACGCTGGTCGAAACGGAGCACGCCCTGCGGTCCGAAGACCTGCACCAGCTCCTCCGCGAGTGCCTCCGGAGGCACCGGCACTGCGGGCTGGATCTGCGGCAGCGGCGCCCGCACCGGGGCCGGCCGCGCCGGGCCGTCGGCGACCTGGTGCAGCTCGCCCTGATGCGTCAGCAGATGCTGCATGCCCTGCTGACGGCTCGCGTGATCGGCCCCGTACGGAGCGACGCTGGTGATCCGCACCTGCGGCCAGGTCTCGCGGATCATCCGCGCGCAGTAGCCACCGGGCAGCTCGCACGACTCCAGCTCGGTGTGCAGCTCGATGACCTGCTGCGGCGGCACGTTCATGGCCCGCAGCTCGTGCAGCATCTGCCACTCGGGGTGCGGGGTGCCCGGCGCCGAGCGGCGGATCAGCTGCTGCTCGCTGCCGTCGGGCGCGCGGAACCGCAGCACGGCCTGGTAGCCGGGCCCGACGGTCGGCTGCCCGAGCGGCTGCTGCGGATAGCCGTACGCCGGGGGCGGCGGGGTGTGCGGGGTGTGCGGATTCGGCGGTACGGGACCGGGGGCCCCGCCCTGCGGCATCCCGGGGGGACCAGGAGGACCCGGGGGCCGGGGTGCGGCGGGACCGCCGATGCTGGGGTCGGCGAACATCGTCGCCGCATGGTGCATCCCGCCACCGGGCGGCGGCGTCGAACCGGGCGCACCGGGAGGACCGGGCGGGCCCGGAGGCTGCGGCGCCCCAGGGGCACCGGGAGCACCGGGCGCCCCCGGCGGACCGGGAGGCTGCGGAGCACCGGGTACGCCGGGCGGGCCGGGCGGGGCCGGGGGCCGGGGGCCGCCGAGGCTCGCGTCGGCGAACATCGTCGCCGCGTGGTGCATCCCGCCACCGGGCGGCGGCGTCGAACCGGGCGCACCGGGAGGACCCGGCGGACCAGGAGGCTGCGGCGCGCCAGGAGCACTAGGAGCACCCGGAGCACCAGGCGCCCCGGGAGGGCTGGGCGGTCCGGGCGGGCCGAGCTGTGAGACGAGCTGCGTCGGTACGTAGCCACCCGCGGGAGCACCGGGCGCACCCGGCCCCGAAGGCGGCGGAGTGGCGCCCGGGCGCATACCCGGAGTACCGGGGGCGCCGGGCGGCGGCGGTGTCGTCGAGCCGCCTCCACGCGCCCCGCGCGGAGGCACGACCGCCTTGCTGGTGGCGGCGTCCGCGATGTCACCCGCACCAGGACGCGCGGGCCCTGCCGGACCGGACGCACCGGCACCGGGCGCACCCGGGCGCGAGGCGTCGAGGGCCGGAGAAACGGCGGTCCGGGGCAGCTGGCTGCCACCGGACATCAGCGCGGTGGGAGCCTCGGCCGGTACGACCGGCGGCGGGGCCTCCTCGTCGTCCGCGCCCGAGAGCGCAGGAGCGAACACCGTGGCCGGCAGACCGACCGCACCGGCGTCGGGGTCGGCGTTGGTATCCGTACCCGCCCACGGCGTACCCCCGGAGGGCGCACCGGGCGAGGACGCGGGCACACCATCGGCGGCCGTGGGCTCGTGGTCGCCCCGACCACCCGCGGCAGGCCACGGCGCGGACGCGTCCACCGAAGAAGACGCGCCCCCGGAAGTAGAAGGAGAAGAAGAAGAAGAAGGAACCGAGTCCGCGGGCGGGCCGTCGGCCGGTTCCGCCCGCCGGTCCGGAATCCCCAGCTTGTCGGCGGCCTCCTGGAGCCACTCCGGCGGACTCAGCAGGAACGACGTCTGGTTGAGATCGATCCGCTGCGGCGGCACCGGGGCGGCCGGCGCCCCCGCGGACGCTCCGTACTCCTCCTCGTACCGCCGGATCACCTCGCCCACCGGCAGCCCGGGCCACAAGGTGGCCTCACCGCTGTCACGGGCGATCACCAGCCGCTGGCGCCCGCCGTCCGAGACCGGGCCCTCCGCCCGGTCCTCGGCCCAGACCACGAAGCCCAGCTCGAACTCGCGTACCCGCACCTCACGGTGCTGGTACGCGGGCACATCGCCGTTGACCCACTCGTCCGCACGTTCCTGCGCCTGCGCGAAGGTCACCACCGCGCTCACCCCTCCACCGGGACGGCCCGCGCGAAGCCGCCGTCCACCATCAGGTTCGCCACGGTCTCCAGCTCCGGCGGATTGCCCGCCAGGCGCTGGAGGAAGGCGTCGAAGTCCGCACCGCAGGGCAGCAGCAGCCGGTCGACGCGGTCCTGCACGCTCCAGCCGTCCTGGTCCCGGGCATCGTCGTACGCGCAGAACCAGACCGAGCCGACGTCCTGCCCCCGGACCTTCACCGCGAGGATGCCGCCCTGGACGAAACCGACGCCCAGGTAGTCCTTGGTGAAGTGGTCGCGCAGGCACTTGTTGACGTACAGCAGGTCGTTCACGGCAGCCTCGTCGCGCACCGTGAAGAACGGCTGGTCGACCAGGAGCCCGAGCTCCGCGTCGAGCGCCGCACCCACCGGGGCGGAGCCGCCCGCGGCCTTCAGGAACGAGCGGTACGCACCAGGCAGCCGGTAACCGAGGTCCTCCTCGACACCCAGCACCTGCTGCTCGCTCACCGCCACCGAACCCTTGGGCAGCCGGAAGTGCGGAGGCCGTGTCTCCTGCAACGGCCGCGTACCGCGCCGGTTGTGGTCGACCGGAGCCGTCGCCATGCCGCCGTGATGACGCAGCAGCGCCTTCACCTCGACCGGCACGAGTTCCATCCGCCGGCCGCCCGGCACGTGGTGCCAGGTCCAGCCGTGCGGGGTCGCCACCGGCGCGATCGTGTCCCACAGCTCGTGACCGCTCGCCGCGAGGGCCGCGTTCGCCGACACGTAGTCGGTGAGCCGCAGCTCGTCGATGCCGAAGCCCGGGGGCGGATCGGCGATCTCGGCGGCGGCACGCGCGTACGGTGCGAGTTCCGGATAGCCGTTCCCGTCCATGCGCACACCTCTGGGGTGGCGGGACGCCCGGACCGGGTCCGGGAAGTGCACGACCTGCCCGGCGTAGGCCGCGTTCGGTGGCGCGGCTTGCTGCCCGAGCCGACCTGTCGTCATGGCGGTTGCCCCCTGCTGCGTCCGGTGATTCCGCACAGCCTATGCGGTGGGGCAACAGGGGGTCTCGCCCCTCCGTTTCGGTCACCAACCGTCACAGCCAGGTGACGGACGGGCGACGGTCGTGCCACTTCGGGCGACACGCAGACACGTTTCACCGACCCAGCTTCCCCAGCCCCCGGCACATTTGGCAGGCTGTCACCGCAACTCGGGGGCGTGCACACCTGCAGCTACCGCTGCGGGCACGGGAGGGATGCAAGCACCATGAACACAGCACCGACAGTCACATCCGGGGATCCGAGACTCAGCTGGAGCAGCACCGAAACCAGCCACGCGCCTCAACTGCACCACCGCCGCGACGGCATCCTGCCCGCCGTGGCAGCGGCGCTGTCCGTCCGCGGAGAGACGCTGACCTGCACCGCGGGCAAGGGTGATCAGCCGCCGGTGCTGCACCCGCTCGTGCAGGACTTCCTCGACACCCTCACCAGCGGACAGCGCGAACGCTTCACCGGCCGCTGCCCCGAAGCGATACTGCTGTCGCGGCAGCTCACCGCCACCGACGGCGGCCGTTCCAAACGGGCCCAGCGCAAGCCGCTGACCAGCGGCGAGGCCCGGCGCGCGCTGAAGCACTCCCGTATCACCGCCCGGCGCATCCGCGAGGACGGCGACCCGCTGCACGGCAGCTACGCGCCGCCCTGCCGCTCCTGTACGGCGATGCTCGCGCACTTCGGCGTACGTCCCGTCGACCTCACCACGACCGGGGCGGCCACCACCGCCGAGAAGGGCTGACGGCACCCCGATGCAGGACCGAACCGGACACTCCCCCGCGCCCGACCGGCACACCTCCACCCGCTTCCCCGTCGCCGTCGACTCCGCCCTCCGTGAGGCGGGCTGGCAGCCGGGGCGCTGGGACATCCGGCAGGCCGAGGAGTGGGCCGACGCACTGCGCTCCCACGCCTCACCGGCCGGCCACCGGCACGCGGTCTTCCCCGCGGCCGTCGAGGCTTGGGCGGAGTTCGGCGCCCTGCGCATCACCGCGTCGGCACCCGGCCGCCAGATCGCGCCCGCTGTCGTACGCATCGATCCGCTGAGCGGCCTGCATCTGGCCCGCACCCTGGGTGACCTGGGGCGGGCGCTGGAGACCGAGATCAGCCCCCTGGGCGAGGAGGGCGACGGGCAGGCGGTGCTCGCGATCGATATCGAGGGCCGCGTCTACAGCATCGACCACACCGGCGACTGGTACCTCGGCGCGGACATCGACCAGGCGCTGGCCACGCTGGTCACGGGCGCCCAGCCGGCCAGACTCACCTCGGCCTGACGCCACACCGGAGCGGCACGCGCCCCTACGCGGTCCCCTGGTCCGGCAGGACCGCCGACACCCGGAAGCCCCCCGCGTCGGTCGGACCCGACACGAAGACGCCGCCGAGGCCGAGCACCCGTTCCCGCATGCCCACCAGGCCGTTCCCCCCGCTCGGCAGCCCCGCGTCGGCCGCGCCGACGTCGGACGGGCCGTTCTCCACCTGCATGGCGACCTCGTCGCCGCGGTGCGCGAGCCGGACCCAGGTCTTCGCGCCGGCCGCGTGCTTGTGCACGTTCGTCAGGGCCTCCTGCACCACCCGGTACGCGGTCTGCTCGACCTCGGGCGCGTACGGGCGCAGCTCGCCCTCCACCGAGAGCTCGACCGTCATCCCCGCCTCCCGGGACTGCGCGACGAGCGACTCCACCTCGGCCAGCCGGTGTCCGTCATCGACGGCCGCCGCGGCCGCCGCGGCGGCCGCCCGCGCCACCGAGGCGAGGGGCACCCGGCCGGCGGGCGCGGTGTCCTCGCTGCGCAGCACGCCCAGCATCTCGCGCAGTTCCGTCAGCGCCTGGCGTCCCATGTCACCGACCAGCGCCGCGTTCCGCACGGCCTTCGCCGGGTCCTTCGGGGCGACCGCCTGGAGCGCCGCCGCGTGCACGACCATCAGGCTCACCCGGTGCGCGACCACGTCGTGCATCTCCCGGGCGATGCGGGTCCGCTCCTCCGTACGCGCCCACTCGGCGCGCTCCTCGGCGCGGTCGGCCAGCAGCGAAAGCTCCCGCTCCAGCGAGTCCGCGCGCTCCCGCAGGCTCTCCATGAGCCGTCTTCGCGCCCCTATATAGAGGCCGAACAGCAGGGGCGGCGTGGTCAGCCCCAGCGACATGAAGAGGGACACCAGGGGTACGTACCAGTCACCCGGGCCGAAGTCGGCTCCCTCGGTGACGTTCTGGCGCAGCCGTACGTACGTGACGATGAAGGTGCCGACCAGGGACATCCCCGTCAGCACCACGGTGATCCTGCGCGGCACGTCGGACGCGGCCAGTGTGTACAGGCCGACGACGGCCATCAGGAAGCCCATCTCGGCCGGTGTCGTCGCGATCGACACCAGCACCACGGCGATCGGCCACCGCCTGCGCACCAGCAGCACCGACCCGGCCAGCAGGCCGAACAGCACCCCGATCGGCACCGGCAGTCCGGTCTCCCCCGCGAACACCACCCCTTCCAGCGCACACTCCAGCGCCGATGCCGACGCCAGTCCCACATCCAGGGCGACACTGCGCCGCCGCCCCCACCACCAGTAGCCGCGGGTGGTCGACCCCGCCGCTTCCCGGTCTGCCCCCGTTGCGGTCATGCCGTCCAGCCTACGGGCGGGCGCACCTCATTTTCGGGTGACTCGGACAGGACGTGCCAAGAGCACCGCGCTCTGCCGTCGCGTCGAGGGCGCTCGGTACGGCATAGTGTTGGGTGCCAATCCGGGCGGCTGACGCAATGTCTGCTTCGTCCGTGTTATTCCCCCATGGTGTAATTGGCAGCACAGTAGCTTTTGGTGCTATTTGTCCGGGTTCGAGTCCTGGTGGGGGAGCCATACGGTGCGGGCCCCGACCACCACGGTCGGGGCCCGCCCTCGTTTCCGGCGAACACACCCCCGGTATCCTGCGGATGTCCACCACCCGAAGCCGAAGGGCACACCCGTGAGCGCCACCAGCCCGGCAGCCGTAGTCGTCCTCGCAGCGGGTGAGGGCACCCGCATGAAGTCGAAGACCCCCAAGGTCCTGCACGAGATCTCCGGGCGCTCGCTCGTCGGACATGTCGTCGCCGCCTCCCGTGAACTCGACCCCGAGCACCTCGTCGTGGTCGTCGGCCACGCGGCGGAGCGGGTCACCGCACACCTCTCCTCGGGCGACGCACCCGTACGGACCGCCTTCCAGGCCGAGCAGAACGGCACCGGACACGCCGTCCGGATGGCGCTAGAAGAGCTCGGCGGGACCATCGAGGGCACCGTGATCGTCGTCTGCGGCGACACCCCGCTGCTCTCCGGCGAGACCCTCGCCACGCTCGCCGCCACGCACGACGCCGACGCCAACGCCGTCACCGTGCTGACCGCCGAGGTCCCGGACTCCACCGGCTACGGCCGGATCGTCCGCGACGCGGCCAGCGGCGCGGTCACCGAGATCGTCGAGCACAAGGACGCCACCGAGGCCCAGCGGGCGATCCTGGAGATCAACTCCGGGGTCTTCGCCTTCGACGGGCGTCTGCTCGCGGACGCCCTCGGCAAGGTGCGCACGGACAACAGCCAGGGCGAGGAGTACCTCACCGACGTGCTGTCCATCCTGCGCGAGGCCGGACACCGCGTGGGCGCCTCGGTCACCGGGGACCACCGCGAGATCCTCGGCATCAACAACCGCGTCCAGCTGGCCGAGGCCCGGCGGCTGCTCAACGAGCGGCTGCTGGAGCGCGCCATGACGGCCGGCGTGACGATCGTCGACCCGGCGTCGACGCTGATCGACGCGACGGTGACGTACGAGCAGGACGTGATCGTGCACCCGGGCACCCAGCTGCTCGGCACGACGCACCTGGGCGAGGACGCCGAGGTCGGCCCGAACTCCCGGCTCACGGACACGATCGTCTCCGCGGGCGCCCGCGTCGACAACACGGTCGCGGACGGGGCGGAGGTCGGCCCGGGCGCCACCGTCGGCCCGTTCGCCTATCTGCGGCCCGGCACGAGGCTCGGCGCGAAGGCCAAGGCCGGTACGTACGTGGAGATGAAGAACGCCACGATCGGCGAGGGCACGAAGGTTCCGCACCTGAGCTACGTCGGCGACGCGACGATCGGCGAGTACACCAACATCGGCGCCGCCAGCGTCTTCGTGAACTACGACGGCGTGGCCAAGCACCACACCACCATCGGCTCCCACTGCCGCACCGGGTCCGACAATATGTTTGTGGCGCCTGTCACGGTCGGGGACGGTGTCTACACCGCGGCGGGCTCGGTCATCACCAAGGACGTACCGGCCGGTTCGCTGGCCGTCGCCCGGGGCCAGCAGCGGAATATCGAGGGTTGGGTGGCCAGGAAGCGTCCGGGAAGTGCCGCCGCGCAGGCCGCCCAGGCCGCATCCCAGGACACCGACGGCGAAAGCTGACCGGAAACAGGTGCGCCGGACACGGCGTACCGTGATAGATGCTCACCCATTTCGGCTGGCTCGTTGCACATCGGGACCTATGCGTGCAGCGCCAGATACACGTCTGAGGAGACTGTGCTGTGACCGGGATCAAGACGACCGGCGAGAAGAAACTGATGTTCTTCTCCGGCCGCGCCCACCCCGAGCTGGCCGAGGAGGTCGCACACCAACTGGGTGTCGGTCTCGTGCCGACGAAGGCTTTCGATTTCGCCAACGGCGAGATCTACGTGCGTTTCCAGGAGTCCGCCCGCGGCGCCGACTGCTTCCTGATCCAGAGCCACACGGCTCCGATCAACAAGTGGATCATGGAGCAGCTGATCATGCTGGACGCGCTGAAGCGCGCCTCGGCACGTTCGATCACGGTGATCGTGCCGTTCTACGGCTACGCACGCCAGGACAAGAAGCACCGTGGCCGCGAGCCGATCTCGGCCCGTCTGGTCGCCGACCTGATGAAGACGGCGGGTGCGGACCGCATCCTCACCGTCGACCTGCACACCGACCAGATCCAGGGCTTCTTCGACGGCCCGGTGGACCACCTGTTCGCGCTGCCGATCCTCGCCGACTACGTCGGTGCGAAGGTCGACCGCTCGAAGCTGACGATCGTCTCCCCTGACGCCGGCCGCGTCCGGGTCGCCGACCGCTGGTGCGACCGTCTGGACGCCCCGCTGGCGATCGTCCACAAGCGCCGTGACAAGGACGTGCCCAACCAGGTCAGCGTCCACGAGGTTGTCGGTAACGTGAAGGGCCGGGTCTGCGTCCTGGTCGACGACATGATCGACACCGGTGGCACGATCTGCGCCGCGGCGGACGCCCTGTTCGCGCACGGCGCCGAGGACGTCATAGTGACCGCGACGCACGGTGTGCTGTCCGGCCCCGCCGCGGACCGCCTGAAGAACTCCAAGGTCAGCGAGTTCGTCTTCACGGACACCCTGCCGACCCCGGGCGAGCTGGAGCTCGACAAGATCACCGTGCTGTCGATCGCGCCGACGATCGCGCGCGCGGTGCGCGAGGTGTTCGAGGACGGCTCGGTCACGAGCCTCTTCGAGGAGCAGGAAAACCACTAGCAGCGGCCAGTGGTACCAGCGGTACCGAAGATCCACTTTGGGCGCGGCCTCCCCGCCGGGTAGACTCAGCGAGTTGCTCGGCGAGGGAGGCCGTACTCATATGTACGGTGCTCCGTTATCGACGCGCTCTTCGTAGCAGGCGGCCTGTCGTACGGGCCGGGTGACGTCCGAATTTTCGTCATCCCACGAGGAGTGCACCATGGCTGAGATCAAGCTCGCCGCCCAGGTCCGTACCGAGTTCGGCAAGGGCGCCGCCCGCCGTACCCGTCGTGCCAACCTGGTTCCCGCGGTCATCTACGGCCACGGCGCCGAGTCCGTCCACGTCACGCTGCCGGCCCACGAGCTGCAGCTCGCGCTCCGCACCGCCAACGTCCTCATCGGTCTCGAGATCGAGGGCAAGGACGCCCTGGTCATCCCCAAGGCCGTGCAGCGCAACGCCATCAAGGGCAACATCGAGCACGTCGACCTCCTCACCGTGAAGCGCGGCGAGAAGGTCAACGTCGAGGTCGCCGTGCACGTCGAGGGCGAGCTGGCCCCGGGCGCCAACCTGCTCGAGTACGTGCAGAACACCCTGCTCCTCGAGGCCGAGGCCACCCACATCCCCGAGTCCGTCACGGTCTCCATCGCGGGCCTGGACGCCGGCGACTCGATCCTCGCCAAGGACATCCCGCTGCCCAAGGGCTCCGTGCTGGCCGGTGACGAGGACGCCATCGTCCTCCAGATCGTCGCCGCGCAGGCCGAGGAGCCGGCCGCCGAGGGCACCGAGGCCGCGGCCACCACCGAGGCCTGAGTCCCACCCGGCGTGCCTAGGGCCTGCCCGGCGGATCAGGGCCTGGCGCCGATGCTTCACCTGCTTCACTGACGGGGCGGCGGACCCTTACCGGGCCCGCCGCCCCGTTCGCCTGTCATCAGCCGACGTACGCGAGGAGACCGAGCGCAGATGTCCGATGCCACCGACCCCTGGCTCATCGTGGGACTGGGCAATCCGGGTCCCGAGTACGCCGCGAACCGCCACAACGTCGGTTTCATGGTCGCCGACCTTCTCGCCGAACGGATCGGCGGGAAGTTCAAGCGGGCGCAGAAGGCCCAGGCGCAGGTCGTCGAGGGCCGGATGGGGCCGCCAGGACCCGCGAGCCGCCGGGTGATCCTGGCCAAGCCGATGTCGTACATGAACCTGTCGGGCGGGCCCGTCACGGCGCTGCGGGACTTCTACAAGGTGCCGACGGATCACATCGTGGCCGTCCACGACGAGCTGGACATCGATTTCGGCACGCTCCGGCTGAAGCTGGGCGGCGGTGACAACGGGCACAACGGGCTGAAGTCGATGACGAAGTCGATGGGGCCCGACTACCACCGCATCAGGTTCGGGATCGGCAGGCCGCCCGGCCGGATGCAGGTGGCCGATTTCGTACTCAAGGATTTCTCGTCCACGGAGCGCAAGGACCTCGCCTATCAGGTGGACCGGGCGGCGGACGCCGTGGAGTCGCTGCTCGCCGAGGGTCTGGAGCGGGCGCAGTCCACGTACAACTCCTGACATTGGCGCCGATCCCGGGATCATTTCCGGCCACAGGTTGACCGAGAGCACAGGTCTGCCCAAGGATCTGCCCCCATGAAGCGGAGCTCCCCCCACCGCCTGGTGGCCCACGGTCGTGTCGTCGCCGCGGGCTGCATCGTCCTGCTGATGCTCGTCGCGGGCGCGTGGGCGTCGTGGAACACCGCGCACCACATCGTCCTGTCCAAGGGCCGTGAGCACGGCACCCTGACGGTCACCGGATGCGACGACACGGCGTGCACCGGACCGTACGAACCGGATCAGGACTCGCCGCAGCGCTCCAGGGTGACGATCACGAAGTCCGTCGCCGCGGAGAAGGGCGACCGGTTCCCGGTGGTCGTGAAGCCCGGCACCGATGAGGTCGTCCGCACCGGCACACCGGGGTTCCTGCACGCCTGGGTGCCGTTCGGCGGTGCGCTGCTGTTGTCCGCGCTCCTGATCGGGGGCGGCCTGCGGCTGCCCCGGGCCGCATGGGGAGCCGCGGGCGCGGGCGCGGTCCTGCTGATGGCGACGTTCATCGCCCTCTGACAGAACCGCACCCGCCCACTGCCCGGGAACGGGAACGGGAACGGGACCGGGAATGGCAGCGGCAGCGGATCAGCCGGTGTTGCGCAGACCCGCCGCGACACCGTTCACGGTGAGCAGCAGGGCCCGTGCGAGCAGCGGGTCCGCCTCTTCGCCGCGCTCGGCCGCCTGGCGCTGGCGGGCCAGCAGCGACACCTGGAGGTAGGAGATCGGGTCCAGGTAGGCGTCGCGGATGGCGAAGGTCTGCTGGAGCGCCGGGCTGGTGCCGAGCAGTTCGGTGTTGCCTGTGACCTTGAGGACTTCCTTCACCGTCAGCGCGTGCTCGGCCTCGATGGCGTCGAAGACGTGCTTGAGCTCGTCGGGGACGAGGGTGTCCACGTAGTGGCGGGCGATGCGCAGGTCGGTCTTGGCGAGCGTCATCTCGACGTTGGAGAGGAAGTTCTGGAAGAAGTGCCACTGCTCGTGCATCTCGTCCAGGACGGTGTCCAGACCGGCCTCGCGCAGCGCCTTGAGGCCGGAGCCGACGCCGTACCAGCCGGGCACGATCTGCCGTGACTGGGTCCAGCCGAAGACCCACGGGATGGCGCGCAGGCCGTCGAGCGAGACGCCCGAACCGGGGCGGCGGGAGGGCCGCGAGCCCAGGTGCAGGTCGGCGAGCTGGTCCACCGGGGTGGAGGCGAGGAAGTACGTCGGCAGGTCCGGGTCCTCGACCAGCTTGCGGTACGCGGCGTGCGCGGCGTCGGAGACGGTGTCCATGGCCGCGTCCCAGCGGGCCAGGGCCTCGTCGGACTGGCGGGGCGCGGTGTGCAGCGCGGATGCCTGGAGGGTGGCCGCGACGGTCAGCTCCAGGTTCTCCCTGGCGAGCGCGGGGATGAGGTACTTGTCGGAGATGACCTCACCCTGCTCGGTCACCTTGATCTCGCCCTCCAGCGTGCCCCAGGGCTGCGCGAGGATCGCGTCGTGCGAGGGGCCGCCGCCGCGGCCGACGGTGCCGCCGCGGCCGTGGAAGAGGCGCAGCCGCACGCCGTAGCGGTGCGCGACGTCACGCAGCCGGCGCTGGGCGCGGTGGATCTCCCACTGGGAGGTGGTGATGCCGCCGAACTTGGAGGAGTCGCTGTACCCGAGCATGACCTCCTGCACGTCGCCGCGGAGCGAGACGAGCCGGCGGTACGAGGGGTCGGCGAGCATCTCGTCGAGGATGACGTCGGCTGCGCGCAGCTCGTCGGTGGTCTCCAGGAGCGGCACGATGCCGATCTTGGCCCAGCCGCCGTGCAGGTCGAGGAGCCCGGCCTCGCGGGCCAGTACGGCTGCCGCGAAGACGTCGTCGGCGCCCTGGCACATCGAGATGATGTAGGACTCGATGACCTCGGGCCCGAACCGCTCGAAGGCTTCCTTGATGGTGTGGAAGACACCGAGGGTCTTCTCGCCCGCGGCGTCCAGCGGTGCCGGGGTCGGGGCGAGCGGACGCCGGGAGCGCAGCTCCTTCGCGAGGAGCTTCTGCCGGTAGTCGCGCGGCATGTCGGCGTAGCGCCAGGACTCCTCGCCGAGCCGGTCGAAGAGCTGACCGAGGGCGTGGTGGTGGGCGTCGGCGTGTTCGCGTACGTCCATGGTGGCGAGCTGGAGCCCGAACGCGGACAGCGTACGGATCGTCCGGTTCATCCGGCCGTCGGCGAAGAGCGCACCCTTGTGCTCGCGCAGCGAGGTCTGGATGAGCGCCAGGTCGGCGATGAGTTCGGCGGTGCCGAGGTAGTCGCAGCCGGGGCGGTGCGGGGTGCCGGTGGCGAGGCGCTCGCGGGTGTTGACGAGCTTCTGCCGGATGCAGGTCGCCTTGAGGCGGTAGGGCTCCTCGGCGTTCAGCCGCTTGTAGCGGGGGCTGATCTCGGGGAGGCGCTCCAGGTCCGCCTGGAGGGAGTTCAGCAGCTCGTCGGTGGCGCCCGCGTAGCGGATGGAGTTGGACAGCAGGCCGCGCAGGTAGTCGATGAGTTCGAGTGCGTCGGTGATGCCGTGCTCGTGCTGGAGGATCAGCACCTCCCAGGTGACGGCGGGCGTCACGTTGGGGTTGCCGTCGCGGTCGCCGCCGATCCAGGTGCCGAAGGTGAGCGGCCGGGTGCCGGCGGGCAGCTCGACGCCGACGCGCTCCAGCTCGGCGGCCAGGTCCTCCAGGACGTCGCCGACGGCGTTGGCGTGCAGCTCGTCCAGGTAATAGATGGCGTTACGGGCTTCGTCGGCCGGCTCCGGGCGGACGACGCGGAGCTCGTCCGTCTGCCAGATGAGGTCGATGTTCTCCGCGAGCCGCAGGTCGTGGCGGCGCCGGTCGGCCTCGATGACGGGGGTTTCGAGCAGCTCGGCGATGCGGCGGAGCTTGTTCAGTACGGAGCGCCGTGCGGCCTCGGTGGGGTGCGCGGTGAAGACGGGGCGCACGTTGAGGTTCTTGACGGTCTCGCGCAGGTGCTGCGGGTCGGCGTCCTTGAGCATGTCGGCGGTACGGGCGAGAAGCCCGCCCTCGGCGGCCCGGCGGTCGCGCATCTCGTGGGCGCGGTGGACCTGCTCGGTGACGTTGGCGAGGTGGAAGTAGGTGGAGAAGGCGCGAACGAGCTGCGCGGCGGTCTCCAGGTCCGTGTCGCCCAGCAGCTCGGCGGCGGCCTCTCCGTCCGTACGGGTCAGGGCGCGGACCCGCTCGACGAGGTCGAGGAGCTCCTGGCCCTCCTGCCGTACGAGCGTCTCGCCCAGCAGATCGCCGAGGCGGCGGATGTCGGCACGCAGCTCGGGGCTGGCGGCGGGGGTCTGGTCGGCACTGCTCACAGGTGCGGCTCCTTGCAGTGGTAGAGCACTTCTGTCAGGGGGTCCGGGGATGCAGCGGTGCGTCGTCACCCCCGGGAACGCAGAGTGCGGACCGCGCTGTCCGACCCTCCCAGGATAGGTGTCCGGGTCGTCGGCGTGCCGCGCAGCCCTCGGGGGTACCCGAGAAAGGACCACGACGGCGCAGCTCTCGTACTGCGGGCCATACCGCTGCCATACTTACCAAGGCGTAGGTTACGGATGCGTAGCCTGCACAATCCGTCGCACTTCTCACCACACAGGGGACTCCCCATGCCCACCAGCCCCACTGTGCTCGACGATCCCGTCCTCCCTCCCGCCACGCTCGGCGGCGACAAGAAACGGTCGGTCGAGCAGATCGCCCTGCTGCTTTTCATCGTGGTGCCGTTCGTGGCCCTGCTCGCGGCGGTGCCGCTGGCCTGGGGCCGCGGTGTCAGCTGGCTCGATCTGGGCCTGCTGGTCGGGATGTACTACATCGGCTGCCACGGCATCACGATCGGCTTCCACCGCTACTTCACGCACGGCTCCTTCAAGGCGAAGCGTCCGCTCCGTATCGCCCTGGCCGTCGCGGGTTCCCTCGCGGTCGAAGGTCCCGTGGTGCGCTGGGTGGCCGACCACCGCAAGCACCACCGCTTCTCCGACGCCGAGGGCGACCCGCACTCGCCGTGGCGGTTCGGCGAGACCCTGCCGGCCCTGATGAAGGGGCTGTGGTGGGCGCACATCGGCTGGATGTTCGACGAGGAGCGGACGCCGCAGGACAAGTACGCGCCCGACCTGATCCGGGACCCGGCGATCCGCGGAATCTCCCGCCACTTCCTCACCTTCACCATCGTCTCGCTCGCGATCCCGCCGCTGGTCGGCGGCCTCGTCACGATGTCCTGGTGGGGCGCCTTCACCGCGTTCTTCTGGGGCTCCCTGGTACGGGTCGCGCTGCTGCACCACGTCACGTGGTCGATCAACTCGATCTGCCACGCGGTCGGCAAGCGCCCCTTCAAGTCCCGTGACAAGTCCGGGAATGTGTGGTGGCTGGCGGTCCTTTCCTGCGGCGAGTCCTGGCACAACCTGCACCACGCGGACCCGACGAGCGCGCGGCACGGCGTGATGAGGGGCCAGATCGACTCAAGTGCCAGGCTGATCCGCTGGTTCGAGAAAGCGGGCTGGGCCTCCGACGTCCGCTGGCCCGATGCGGCCCGTATCGACGCCCGCCGCAACCCCGCGCCCGCAGACGCGGCATGATTGACGACGTGGCGACCGACGGCAGCACAGGCAGCGAGAAGAGCAGACCCTCCCCCGTCCGCCGGACCCGACGGGTCCGGATGACCGGAAAGGAGCGCCGCGAACAGCTGCTGGACATCGGCCGTACCCTCTTCGCCGACAAGGGCTTCGAAGGCACATCGGTCGAGGAGATCGCGGCCCGCGCCGGGGTCTCCAAGCCGGTCGTCTACGAACACTTCGGCGGCAAGGAGGGCCTGTACGCCGTCGTGGTCGACCGCGAGATGCGCCAGCTCCTGGACATGGTGACGAGCGCCCTGACCGCCGGCCATCCGCGCGAACTACTCGAACAGGCGGCGTTCGCGCTGCTGGACTACATCGAGACGTACACGGACGGCTTCCGCATCCTGGTCCGCGACTCCCCGGTCGCGCAGTCGACGGGCACGTTCGCGTCGCTGATCAGCGATATCGCCACCCAGGTCGAGGACATCCTGGGCCTGGAATTCAAGGCCCGCGGCTTCGACCCGAAGCTGGCACCGCTCTACGCCCAGGCCCTGGTCGGCATGGTCGCGCTGACCGGCCAGTGGTGGCTGGACGTCCGCAAGCCGAAGAAGGCGGAGGTCGCGGCGCATCTCGTGAACCTCTGCTGGCACGGCCTGGAGAACCTGGAGTCGAAGCCACGACTGATAGGCCACCGGAAGAACTGACGCGCCCGCCTCGGGCGATACGGGCCGCGCACCCCTCGAAATGGGGGTGCGCGGCCCGTCGCTGTGTCAGCCATCGGCGGTGCGTCACTCTTTGTATCCACCACGACCGGCTCAAGGCCGGTGTTCCGTTCCCGATCGACATCGACATCACGCGGGACGCGCTCGATCAGCTCTGATCCTCCCCGATCGGCGGCCCCGGCCTCCGCGCCACAGCGAAGATGCGGCGGAACGGGAACACCGTGCCGTGGGGGCCCGGTGGGTAGGCGGTGCGGAGCAGGGTGGCGTATTCGGTGAGGAAGGCGTCGCGGGCTTCCGGGTCGTCGGCGAGGGCTGTGAGGACCGGGCGCAGTGCGGTGCCCTTCACCCAGTCGAGGACCGGGTCCTCGCCCTGGAGGGTCTGGAGGTAGGTGGTCTCCCAGACGTCCGCCTCGCAGCCGAGGGAGCGCAGGCGGTTCAGGTAGTCGGCGGGGGCGAGGACCGCCGCCGTGCGGTCGCCCTCGCCGTGCAGGCGGGAGCGCCAGCGGGGGGATTCGCGGAGTGCGGCCAGCAGGGTGTGGCTGGGGGCGGTGAAATTGCCGGGGACCTGGAAGGCGAACGTGCCGCCGGGGGTGAGTGCGTCCAGCCAGACGGGGAGGCGGTCGGCGTGGCCGGGGATCCACTGGAGCAGCGCGTTGGAGACGATCAGGCCGTACGGCTCCGATGGCTCCCAGGTCGCGGCGTCGGCCTCGGCGAAGTCCAGGAGCGGCCGGGCGTGGGCGGCGGCGCGGGACAGCATCTGCGGGGAGTTGTCGTAGCCGGTGATACGGGCCTGCGGCCAGCGGTCGGCGAGCAGGGTGGTGACGTTGCCCGCTCCGCAGCCGAGGTCGGCGATGCGGGGCGCGGGGTGGCCGGGGAGCTCGCCGATGCGGGCCAGGAGATCGTGGAAGGGGCGGGTGCGGTGGTCCGCGTGGCGCAGATACTGCTGCGGATCCCAGAGGGGTGCGGTCATGGGTGCCAGGATGATCCGCAAAGTATCTTGATGTCAAGAGACTCGAATTCAAGAGACTCTATGTCGACAGACCCTCTACACTGATCCACATGGAGGACGAGGTCGACCGACTGGTCGCTGCATGGCGCCGCGAGCGCCCCGACCTCGACGTGGAACCACTCGAGGTGCTCAGCCGCGTCTCACGCCTGGCCCGCCACCTCGACCGCGCACGGCGGATCGCGTTTTCCGAGCACAATCTGGAGCCCTGGGAGTTCGACGTTCTCACGTCGCTGCGGCGCGCGGGCGCCCCGTACCAGCTCTCCCCCGGCCAGCTCCTGACCCAGACGCTGGTCACCTCGGGCACGATGACCAACCGCATCGACCGGCTGACCAAGAAGAATCTCGTCGAGCGTCTCCCCGACCCGAGCGACCGGCGCGGCGTGCTCGTGCGGCTGACCGCCGAGGGCCAGGACAAGGCCGACGCGTCACTGGCCGGACTGCTCGATCAGGAACGCGCCATCCTGGGCGAGCTCTCCCGCCACCAGCGCAGCGAACTGGCGGGACTGCTACGCCAGTTGACCGCTCCGTTCGACAACGTTCCCGGCTAGCGACTGAGCGGGCAGCGGGGCGGCCGACAGGTCGGCAGGCCCGACCCCGGCCCGCCGCGCCAGCGCCACCGCCGCCAGGGTGGAGTGCACACCCAGCTTTCCCAGCACGTTCTGCATGTGCGTACGCACCGTGTGCGGGGAGAGGAACAGGCGCTCCGCGACCGCCTTGCGGCCCAGGCCCGCCACCATGCACCGCAGCACCTCGCACTCGCGCGGGGTCAGCGACTCGATGAGGCGCTCGCTGTCGGTGCGGTGCTTGCGCGCCGCCGTCAGCTCCCGCAGGACGCCGGTCAGCAGCGCGGGCGGCAGATGGGTCTCGTCGCGCAGGACACCCCGGATGACCGCGAGCAGCCGTTGCAGCGAACAGTCCTTGGCCACCCAGCCGGACGCCCCGGCCTGGAGCGCCGCCGCCGCCCGGCGCGGATCGTCCCTCTCGGCGAGCACCACCGTACGGACCGACGGCTGTCCCGCGCGGACACCGGCGACCAGCGAGATACCGTCCACCAGGCCGTTCGCCCCGTTGTTCGGTACGGGGACGGCGCGGGCGCCGCCCGTCGCCAGGATGCCCAGTTCGGCATCGACCAGCAGTACGTCATACGCACGGCCTTCGGCGAGCGCGCGGTCCAGACAGCGCAGCGCGGCCGGGCCACTGCCCGCCGCCGCCACGTCGACGTCCGGTTCGGCCGCGAGGGCCGCCGCGAGCGACTCGGCGAAGATGCGGTGGTCGTCGACCACCAGAACCCGGATACGAGCCACAGACACCCCCATCGTGGGGACCGACAACTACGGGTACGACGCCCGGAACTTTACGGTGGCCCACAGCTCACGGCCGCCGCCGTGCACCGTTCGCCACCCCGTCCCGGGCGTCGTACCCGACTGTCTCGCTCCCCTGAATCGGCACCGGCCCCCACCGGTGCTGAGCATCAGCGTACGGGCGGGGGCCGGGAGCGGAAGCGAATTCACAGAACTGGTCGGCCAGGGTGTTTAGGGTGTGATTCATGTTCCGTCTTGAGACAGAAGTAGACAAAGAACGTCGCATTCTGCTGAGCGGTCGACTGCGTGATGACAACAGAGCCGCGTCACCCGAGCTCCGCGCCCTGCTCTCCACCCCTGCCGAGCACGAAGTTCCCCTGGAGGTCTGGCTGTTGGACGAGGAGGGCGGAGTCGTCGGCGGACTGTGCGGACGGACCTGGGCGTACTGGCTCCATGTGGAGCTGCTCTGGGTGGAGGCCACGCACCGCGGGCTCGGTCTCGGTGCGCGACTGCTGGCCGAGGCCGAGCGGGTGGCCCGCACCGAGCGGTCCTGCACCGACGCGCGGCTGGAGACCTGGGACTTCCAGGCCCCCGCCTTCTACGGGAAGCAGGGGTACGAGCTGGCCGGACGGGTCGACAACTACCCGCCCGGCGTCACCGAGTTCATCCTCGTGAAGCGGCTCGTGCAGCCCTAACCGATCCTGCGGGCCCCCGCGGACGGTACGGCGGGGAAGACTCCCGGCGCCGCGTAACCCGCCGAAGCGAACGCCTCCCGTACCGACTTGGTGACCGCTTCGGCGTCCGCCTCCTCCACCAGCACGATCGCCGAGCCGCCGAAGCCGCCACCGGTCATCCGGGCGCCGAGCGCCCCGGCCTCGTTCGCCGTGGCGACGACCAGGTCCAACTCCGGGCAGGAGACCCGCAGATCGTCGCGGAGCGAGACATGGCCCTCGTTGAGGACCGGGCCCGCCGCGCGCACCAGGCCCGCGTCCAGGAGCGCGATGACCTGCTCGACCCGGTGGTTGTCACCGACCACATGGCGTACGTAGCGCACGACGGACTCGTCGGCGCCGGCCTCGGCCAGGGTGGCGAGCCCGGCGCCGAGACCCTCGTACGGGAGGTCGCGCAGCGTGCGCAGGCCGAGGAGCCGGGCGCCCTCCTCGCAGCCGGCGCGCCGCTCGGCGTACGCCCCGTCGCCCAGGGCGTGCTTGACCCGGGTGTCGACGACCAGGAGCCGCAGACCGTGGGCGGCCAGGTCGAAGGGGATCTGGCGCTGGGTGAGGTCACGGGTGTCGAGGTGGAGGGCGTGACCTTCGGTGCAGCAGGCCGAGGCCATCTGGTCCATGACGCCGCAGGGGACGCCGACGAACGCGTTCTCCGCGCGCTGGCCGAGCACCGCCAGTTCGGCGGGGCTCAGGCCAAGATCGAACAGGTCGTTCAGAGCGAGCGCGGTGACCACTTCGAGCGCGGCGGACGAGGAGAGGCCGGCGCCGGTGGGGACCGTGGAGGTGAGCTGGATGTCCGCGCCGGTGACCGGGTGACCGGCCTCGCGCAGCGCCCAGACGACGCCTGCCGGGTAGGCCGCCCAGCCGTGCCCCTCGTGCGGGGCCAGCTCGTCGACGCGGAGTTGGACGACGCCGCCGGGGACGTCGGTGGAGTGCAGCCGCAGTTCGCCGTCGGTGCGGCGTGCGACGGCCGCGAGCGCGGTGTGCGGGAGGGCGAGCGGCATCACGAAGCCGTCGTTGAAGTCGGTGTACTCACCGATCAGATTCACTCGTCCGGGCGCGGCCCACACTCCTTCCGGGGCGCTCCCGTACAGCTCGCTGAAAGCAGCCTCGATGTCGGCGGATCCAGTGGTCATGAGGTGGTGAACTCCTCTCTGCGGGCGAACGCCCAGGCGTCCGCGACGATGCCGGCCAGATCGGCGCGGGACGGCTGCCAGCCGAGGCGCTCCCTGGCGGTGGCCGCGGAGGCGACGAGCACGGCCGGGTCGCCGGCGCGGCGGGGGGCCGGGGTCTCGGGGACGGGGTGGCCCGTGACCTGGCGGACGGTCTCGATGACCTCGCGTACGGAGAAACCGTTGCCGTTGCCCAGGTTGCAGATCAGGTGCTCGCCGGGGGCCGCGGCGTCGAGGGCGAGGAGGTGGGCATCGGCGAGGTCGGCGACGTGGATGTAGTCGCGGACGCAGGTGCCGTCCGGGGTCGGGTAGTCGTCCCCGTACACGGAGATCGTTTCGCGCTGTCCGAGGGCGACCTGGAGGACGAGCGGGATGAGGTGCGTCTCGGGGTGGTGACGCTCGCCCGAACTGCCGTACGCACCCGCCACGTTGAAGTAGCGCAGGGAGACCGCGGCCAGTCCGTGCGCGGCGGCCTCGCCGGTGATCATGTGGTCGACGGCGAGCTTGCTCGCGCCGTACGGGTTGGTCGGCGCGGTCGGGAACGCCTCGGTGATGGGGCTGGACGCGGGCTCGCCGTAGGTGGCGGCGGTGGAGGAGAAGACCAGGGTGCGCACCCCGGCGCCGCGCATCGCGGCGAGCAGGGCGGTGGTACCGCCGACGTTGTTCACCCAGTACTTCTCCGGGTCGACGACGGACTCGCCGACCTGGGAGCACGCGGCGAAGTGCAGCACGCCGTCGTAGGTGGAGTCCAGCCACTTGGCGGCGTCCTGGATGCGGCCCTCGATGAACTCGGCACCCTCGGGCACACCCTCCCGGAAACCGGTCGAGAGGTCGTCGAGGACGGTCACCGTGTGACCGGCTTCCAGGAGATGTGCGGCGACCACACTGCCGACGTATCCCGCGCCGCCGGTCACCAGGTACTTCTTCCGGGAGTTACTCACTGGCTCGCTACCTCTCGCAGTCGCTCTGCCGCGGCCTCCGGCGGCACGTCGTTGATGAATGCGCCCATACCGGATTCGGAGCCCGCGAGGAACTTCAGTTTGCCGGAGGTGCGGCGAATGGTGAAAAGCTCCAGATGCAGCGCGAAGTCCTCCCGGCCGGGGACTTCGAACGGGGCCTGGTGCCAGGCCGAGATGTACGGGGTCGGCGGCTCGCCGGGGCCGAAGATCCGGTCGAACCGCCTCAAGAGTTCCAGGTAGATCTGTGGGAACTCTCTGCGGGCCGCCTCGTCGAGCTCCCGCAGGTCGGGGACGCGGCTGCGCGGGTACAGGTGCACCTCGTACGGCCAGTGCGCCGCGTACGGCACGAAGGCCACCCAGTGTTCGCCGGAGAGCACCACACGGGCGCCGTCGCCAAGCTCACGGGCCACGACGTCGTCGAAGAGGTTGCGCCCGGTCTCCTCGCGGTGCAGGCGCGCCGAGCGCAGCATCAGCTCGGTGCGCGGGGTCACGAAGGGGTAGCCGTAGATCTGTCCGTGCGGGTGGCCGAGGGTGACGCCGATCTCGGCGCCCCGGTTCTCGAAGCAGAACACCTGGGTGACCTGATCGAGCATGGCGAGCTCGGCGGTGCGGTCGGTCCACGCCTCCAGGACCAGGCCCGCCTGCTCCTCGGTGAGGTCGGCGAACGAGGAGTCGTGGTCGGAGGTGAAGCAGACGACCTCGCAGCGGCCCGAGTCCCCGGCGAGGGAGGGGAAGCGGTTCTCGAAGACGGCCACGTCGTAGTGGCTGTCGGGGACCTCGCTCAGCCGGCCGTCCCCGGAGGGGCAGAGCGGGCATTCGTCGGCCGGCGGGTGGTAGGTGCGTCCCTGCCGGTGCGAGGCGATGGCGACGCTGTCGCCGAGGAGCAGATCGCGGCGGACCTCCGAGGAGGTCGAGACGGCGTCGAGCGGTCGGCGGTCGATGGCATCGCGGACGGTGTCGTCCGCGGAGTCGTAATAGATCAGCTCACGGCCGTCGGCGAGGCTCGTAACCGTCTTCTTCACCAGGTTCCTCCAAACATAACCGCACACAATGAATCACAATCCAACAGGTGAGTCAACGCGTGAGTCAGGGAGCGCGCACGGCCTCGCGTCCCTCGTGACTGTGTGTGGTGGTGTTCGGTTCGGGTGGTGTCCGGTGAAAGGGCCGGAACTCAGGCGGGGAGGCCCGGTCCCGGTCCCTGCCGGGTGTCCAGGGCCGCCCGGTCCAGCAGCCCGGTACGGGCGGCGAGCGCCGCCGCCTCCAGCCTGGAGCCGACGCCCAGCTTCATCAGCACCCGCTGGACATGCGTACGCGCGGTGCTCGACGCGATCCCCATACCGGCCGCGATCAGCCGGGTGTCCTCGCCCTCCGCGACCCGCACCAGCACCTCGACCTCGCGCGGGGTGAGCATCCGCAGCAGCCGCTGGCCCTCGTCGTCCGGCTGGACCGCCGGGTTGAGCAGCTCCGCGAAGGCCGCCCTGAGCAGTTGCGGCGCGACCGCGCTCTCACCGGCCCTGGCCTTGATGATCGCCCGTTCGACGCCCTCTATGCGTTCGTCGTGACGGACATACCCGGCGGCCCCCGCGGCGAAAGCCGCCGCGATCCCGCGCGGGCTCGGCACCGGGCCGAGCACCACGACCGCCACCTGCGGGCGCTCCCGCCCGATCCGCACGATCGGGTCGAACGTCCCCGGCTCCGCGGGCGTCGCGGTCCCGAACAGGCAGACCTCCGGCGCCCTGCTGACGACCAGTTCGGCCGCGCCCGCCGTCGGCGCGGCTGCGGCGAGCACCCGGTGCCCGCGCAGTTTCAGCGCCGAGGCAAGTGCCTCGGCGAGCAGTCTGTGATCGTCGACCACCATGAGCCGCACGCTCATCGAGCAACCCCCATGTACCCCTGTATGCCCCTGCGAGCCCGGCCCCCCGGCCTTGACCCGGCAAGCTACACGCTTGTTCGACCTGGCGCGCCCCTTAGCCCCCAGAAGCACCCGAGAATGCCGGATTCTGCTTCCTTGAGGGGTACTTGGCGGACAGAAAACGACCGGCCCTGCCGGTCGGTTGATCGACCGGCAGGGCCGTGTGCGTGCGGAGCGGGAGCGGGGTCAGCTGGTGCGGAAGGAGACCACGAGGTATTCCTTGTCGTCCAGCGAGCTCTCGCGCGGCTCACTGATCATCGTCTCGGACAGGAACAGCTGTCCCTTCGAGTAGATGACCTCGGAGTAGTCCCCGGAGAAGCTGCTCTCCGCGTCACGGACCGCCTCCTCGCCCGGGTTCTCCATCAGCAGCGTCTCCTTGAAGGTCGCGCCGTCGATGGAGACGATCTGGCCGCCCTTGTCGTACGGGGGCTGCTTGTACGCGAGGACGTTGGTGCCGTCCATGCGCAGTGGCGTCAGCGTGTAGCGGTCGCCCGCGTCGGCCTTGCCGCCGACGAGCTTGCCGGTGGTCAGGTCGAAGGCGACGATCTCGTTGGTGTCGCCGTACTCGCCACCGCCCTCGTGCTCCTCGGTCGGCACGTACAGCCTGTTGTTGCCGACGGCGAGGTGCTGGCAGGTCTCCACCTCGGTGGAACCGCAGCGGGCCGCGTACTTGTCCGCGTCGGCCGAGATCCGGACGAGCAGCTTGCCGGTGGCGGCGTCGATCGAGAAGAAGTCCGAGATGCCACTGCCGTCACCCGCGGTGTCGCCGACATCGGCGGCGACGACGAGCGGCTTGGTGGAGACGATGCTCGCGTACTCGACACCGGCCGGCATCTTGTACGAGGAGACCGGGGCGCCCGTGGTCGGGTTCAGCGACTGGACGGTCAGCTGCGGGGCGTCGTACGTACCGCACTTGCGGACCGTGGCCAGGGCCGGGCCGCCGCCGTAACCCATGTCGTAGCAGCCGTCGGCGTCGGCCGTCGGCTTCCACAGCTCGGCGCCGGTGGCGAGGTTGAACGCGGCGCCGCCGCTGGTCCCGCCCGCGGCGACCGTGCCGCCGCTGACCGTGACCTCGTCGAACCTGATGGGCTCGTCACCGCCGGTGGCGGCCGTGACTCCCTTGCTCCACATCATCTTGCCGGTGGCCAGGTCGAGTCCGCCGACCTGGTTGCAGGGCTGGTACTTCTCCGCCTTCGTCGGCTTGCCCGCCTCGAAGACGACGGCCGTCTTGAAGTCCTTGCTCATGTGCTTGGACGCGGAGCAGACCTGACCGGGCAGCGGGATCGACCAGAGCTTGGTGCCCTTGGCCGGGTCGTAGCCGACGATCTCGTACACGCCGGTCTTCACGTACACCTTGTCGGTGAGCCAGGAGCCCGCCACCGTCGTGGTGTCGGTGACCTTCGGCTGCGGGAGCTGGAAGCCGACCGCGGACTTGGTGTTCGCGGGCGCCTTCTCGTCGCCGCCGCCGAGTCCGCCGCCCTCACCGCCCTTGTTCTCGCCACCGGTCGTACCGGCCGACGACGCCTCGGTGTTCTTGCCGGGCTCCTCGTCACCGCTGGTGGCGGAGTAGACGACCCCGGCGCCGATGATCAGCACGACGGCGGCCACCGCCGCGACGATGATCTGCATCTGCGTGGAGAACTTCTTGCCGTTCCCGGCCGGCGCTCCCGGGTACTGCGGCTGCATGGGCGCGGTCGGATAGCCGTACCCCTGCTGCGGGGGCATGCCGGGCTGTCCGGGCGGCGGTCCCTGCGGGAATCCGTACCCGGGCTGCGCCGGGGGCGCGCCGGGAGGCGGGTTCTGCGGGTAGCCGTAGCCGGGGTTCTGCGGCGGCATGGCGGGCGGGGGCGCCTGCGGGGTGCCGTAGCCGCCCGGAGCCGGGGTCTGCGGGGCGGGTGGGGTCGGCGGTGCGGACGGCGGCTGCTTGCTGAAGCCGTCGGACGGCGGCGGGGTCTGCGCACCGAATCCACCGGGCGGGGGGCCCTGCGGGGCACCGAATCCGCCCTGGGGCGGTTCGTTGGACGGCTGGGGCGGCTGGGTCATGGGGTGCTTACCTCTGAAGGAAGGGGACTGTGGGGTCGGGTGCCGTCGTGAACCGTCACTTGCCGAAGACCATCATGGTCTTCTGCTCCTTCTCCTCCTTGTCGCTGCTCGCGCTGATGCGCCCGCTCAGGATGAAGGAACGGCCGCTCGCGTAGGCGACCTTCGACGAGAAGAAGGTGCTCTCGATGCCGGACGTCGACTCGGGGTGCTGGAGCACCACGGTGGGGGCGCCGCCGGTCGGAGCGAGCGTGGCGATGGCCCCGCCCTTGTTGTACGAGGCGTCCAGGTAGAGCAGCACGTTGCCGCCCTCCATCCGCAGCGGCGTCATGACGCGCTCGGCGGGGGCCGCGGCCTTCCACTTGGGCTTGCCGGTGTTCAGGTTGAAGGCGACGA
This sequence comes from Streptomyces sp. NPDC055749, assembly GCF_053617235.1. Lineage (NCBI taxonomy): Bacteria > Bacillati > Actinomycetota > Actinomycetes > Kitasatosporales > Streptomycetaceae > Streptomyces > Streptomyces sp. NPDC055749. The sequence continues at coordinate 39,074 of NZ_JBSHFH010000045.1, forward strand.
CCTTGTTGGTTCGGCTGGTGCCGCTGGTGTCGTCCTCGGTCGCCATGTAGAAGGTGTTGGCGTCGGCGGCGACTCCGGTGCACCCTTCGAGCTTCTCACCGAAGATGGAGAAGGTGCCGCCGCAGCTGGGCGAGAACTTGTCCTCGTCGTCGCCGTCCAGCTGGGAACGGAGCGTGCCGTTCTCCTTGATGGCGAGGATGGACCACTGCTTCTTCTTCTCCTGGGTGAGCGAGACGACCAGCGGGCTCACCGAGTAGACCTTGTCGATCTCCCAGCCGCGCGCGGGCTTGTACGTCCACTTGGGCTTCCCGGTGACCGGGTCGATCTCCTGGATCTGGTGCTGCGGGTTCTCGATGTCGTCGGTGCGGCAGCTGCCCGCGGCGATCAGCTTGGGACCGCCCGCGAAGGCGAACGGCTGGCAGTTGCCCTCCGGCTTGCCGAACAGCTCCTTGCCGTCGCTGACGCGATAGCCGTTGGAGTTGCTGGTGCGTCCGACGGTGACCGTGTCCCCGCTGATCGCGAGGCCGATGTCGGACATCAGGTCCCAGGTGCTGTTCTTCTCGACCGTCTTCTTCCAGCCGGGCTTGCCGGTGTTGAGGTCGATCATCTGGAGGAGCGTGCAGTCGGCGCTCTCCTTGGTGCTGTCCTTCACACCGATGACGAGCTTGCCGTCCGCGGTGGGCTGCGCGGGCGCCGCACAGAGATCGGCGGCCAGCGGCAGGGTCCACTTCCGCTTGCCGTCGGCGGCCGAATAGCCGGAGACCGTGCGGTACATGCCCTTGACGACGGTGTCGCCGACGATCCACGGGCCGTACACGTCCGCGCCGTTGCGCGGCAGGTCGACGTCGTTCGTCTGGAGCCAGAGGACCTTCGCCTCGCCCGGCTTGCGACCGGCGTTCAGGTCGTCGTCGACCTCACGGCCGTCGCCGTTGCCGTCGCCCTCGTCGACCGTGGGGGACACGCTCGGCCCGGCGTCGGTGGTCTTCTTCGCGACGGGCTTCTTGTCGTCGTCACCGCCGCTCGTGGCGAACACGACGCCGCCGCCGATGACGAGCAGCGCGGCGACCGCAGCGCCGATGATCACCGCGGGCTTGCCCTTGAACGGGCTGCCGCCACCGGGTCCCGCAGGCGTACCGGCGTAACTCTGCTGCGGATAGCCGTAACCGGCCTGCGTCTGCTGCCCGTACGGACCCGGCTGCTGACCGTAGGGTCCGGGCTGCTGGCCGTACGGACCCGGCTGCTGACCGTACGGTCCGGGCTGTTGGGCGTACGGTCCCGGGGCCTGGCCCGGGGCCTGCGGATAGCCGTAACCGGGCTGGCCGGGCGGCGGGGTCTGCGGGGCCCCGGTCGGCATCTGCGGAGGCTGCGCGGGCGGCGGGGTCTGGGGAGGCTGAGGGTGTCCGTGGGGCGGAGGCGGCTGAGGAGTTCCCTGCGGCGGCTCCTGCGGAGCCCCGAAGCCTCCCTGCGGCGGTTGCTGGCTGGGCGGCTGGGTCATCAGCACGTCCCCCTTCGTGCGGTGCGGTCCGGTGCCCGTTTCGGTCTCCCCCGCGATTCCGCTGGGCTGATACCCCTCGGAAAGGAGCGAATCGGGCATGGCTTCCGCGGTGTTACGACAGTCGAGCGGGGCTTCTTTTTACCACCCGCACGACTTCGAACACGGGGTCGGTCCACCCCCTGTTCCCAAGGGAGAACCGCCCCGTGATGCCCTCGTTACGCCTCGGCCGGACCTGAAAGCCAGTCAGTCGCCGAAGGTGATCACCGTCCTCAGCGCGATCTCCTCCTCATCGGTGGGCCCGGTGACGTAGGCGTGCATGAGGAGGGAGCGCCCGTTGGCGTACACGACCCTGGGATCGAAGAAGCCGCGTTCCACGGCGGCCGCCGACGAGGGGTGCCGCAGAACGGGCTGCAACGCACCGCCCGTCGGTGCCAGCGCCACGATCCCGCCGCCCTGCTTCTTGTTCCTGCCCTCCCCCGGGGACAGGTAGTTCAGCACCTTGCCGCCCTCCACCCGCAGGGGCATGAGGGTCTGTCCGGCGGGCGCCGCGACCTTCCACTTCGACTTGCCGGTGTCCAGGTCGAAGGCGACGACCGCGTTGGTCATGCCGTCGCCGACGAACTCGGGCTTCGTCGCCAGGTACGCCGTACCGGCATCGGCCGCGACGCCCAGGCAGTTGTCGATGTTCTTGCCGCGGGTGAGGAGATCGCTGCCGCACCGCGTCGCGTAGTCGTCGGTGCCGCCGACCAGCTGGGAGCGGTAGGTGCCGTCCTCGTTGAGCACGACGACGGCCCACCCGTCGTCCTTCTTCAGGGAGACGACCGGCGGGCTGACGGAGTAGAACTGGTCGACCTGCCAGCCCTTCTTGACCTTGTACGTCCACGCGACCTTCGCGGTGACCGGGTCGATCCGCTGCACCAGTTGCTCGGCGTGGTCGTCCGCCTCGGTCTGGCAGCTGGCGGCGGCGAGCGGGACGGGGCCGCTCGCGAAGCCGAACGGCTGGCAGTTGGTGGGCAGTCTGTCCCACAGGGGCTTGCCGTCAGTGATCCGGAAGGCGTGCGTCCGGCTGGTGCGTCCCGCGGTCACGGTGTCGCCGTTGATGGCCATCGAGACATCGGAGAGCTCGTCCCAAGCCCCTGAGCGCACATAGGACTTGTGCCAGCCGGCCTTCCCCGTGGTGAGGTCGATCATCTGGAGGTGGTTGCAGAACGAGTCGCTCGCGATGCCGTCCTCGATGCCGATCACGAGCTTGCCGTCGGCGGACGCCTGCGTGGGCGCCGCGCACATCTCGCCCTTGAGGCGCAGGCTCCACTTCTGCGTGCCGTCGGTGAGCGAATACCCGGACACCGTGCGGTACATGGCCTTCACGACGGTGTCGCCGACGATCCACGGGCCGTGGGCGTCGAAGCCGTTACGGGGCAGGTCGACGCCGTTCCGCTGAATCCATCGGACCTTCGCCTCGCCCGGCTTGCGACCGGCGTTGAGCTTCTCGGCGCTCTCGGGGTCGGCGGCCTGTTCCTTGGCCTTGTCCTTGGCCTTGCCCTTGCTGTCGTCTTCGACGGGCGCCGAGGACGTGTTCCTCCCGGCGGCCGGCCGCTTCCCGCCGTCGCCGCCGCCGCTCGTGGTGAACCAGACACCGCCGCCCGCAAGCAGGACCACGGCGAGCGCGGCGGCGACGACGAGCGCGGGCTTCCCCTTGAAGCGCCCACCGCCGCCGGGCTGCGGATAGCCGTACAGACCGGGCTCCGGCTCGTAAGGGGCCCCGAAGACCCCCTGCGGCGGCTGGTGACCGGGCGGCTGACTCATCCGTGCATTCCCCCTGGGTGCGTTCCGGGCAAGGTTTCTTTCTACCACCCGCCCCGAACGCACCACCCGTCACAGCTGCCTGGGCTGCTGCCCGGCTTCCCTACTGTCAGGAGTCCGCGGCCAGTTCCAGCCAGCGCATCTCCAGCACATCGCGCTCCGCGACCAGTTCACGCAGCTCGGCGTCGAGCTTCGCGACCTTCCCGAAGTCGGTGGAGTTGTCGGCGATCTGCGCGTGCAGGGCCGTCTCCCTGGTCGACATCTTCTCCAGCTGGCGCTCGACCTTCTGGAGCTCCTTCTTCGCGGCACGCGCGGCCTGCGGAGAAACGGCCTCGGCCGGGGCCGCCTTCGCGCCGGGCGTCATGGAGTGGGAGGCCGGGGTGGCCGTCTCCTCCATCCGCAGCCTGCGCTCCAGGTACTCGTCGATCCCGCGCGGCAGCATCCGCAGCGCGCGGTCACCGAGCAGGGCCATCACCTTGTCGGTGGTCCGCTCGATGAAGAACCGGTCGTGGGAGATCACGATCATCGACCCGGGCCAGCTGTCGAGGAGGTCCTCCAGCTGCGTCAGGGTCTCGATGTCCAGGTCGTTGGTGGGCTCGTCGAGGAAGAGGACGTTGGGCTCGTCCATCAGCAGACGCAGGATCTGGAGCCTGCGGCGCTCACCACCGGACAGGTCGCCGACCGGCGTCCACTGCTTCTCCTTGGTGAAGCCGAACTGCTCGCAGAGCTGACCCGCGGTCATCTCGCGGCCCTTGCCGAGGTCGACCCGGTCCCGGACCTGCTGCACCGCTTCCAGCACCCGCAGGTTCGGGTTCAGCTCGGCGACCTCCTGCGAGAGGTAGGCCAGCTTGACCGTCTTGCCGACGACGACCTTCCCGGCGGCCGGCTGTACGTCGCCCTGCGTACGGCACGCCTCGGCGAGCGCCCGCAGCAGCGAGGTCTTGCCCGCGCCGTTGATCCCGACCAGACCGATACGGTCGCCGGGGCCGAGCTGCCAGGTGAGATCGGTGAGCAGCGTCTTGGGTCCGGCCTGGACGGTCACGTCCTCCAGCTCGAAGACGGTCTTGCCGAGCCGGGCGTTGGCGAACTTCATCAGCGCGCTGGTGTCGCGCGGCGGCGGCACATCGGCGATCAGTTCGTTGGCCGCCTCGATGCGGTAGCGCGGCTTGGACGTACGGGCGGGGGCGCCGCGCCGCAGCCAGGCGAGCTCCTTGCGCATCAGGTTCTGCCGCTTGCCCTCCTCGGTGGCGGCGATCCGCTCCCGCTCGGCGCGCGCGAACACGTAGTCGCTGTAGCCGCCCTCGTACTCGTGGACCGCACCGCGCTGGACGTCCCACATGCTGGTGCAGACCTGGTCGAGGAACCACCGGTCGTGAGTGACGCAGACCAGCGCCGAACGGCGGTTGCGCAGATGACCGGCGAGCCAGGAGATGCCCTCGACGTCGAGGTGGTTGGTGGGCTCGTCCAGGACGATCAGGTCGGGCTCGCCGATGAGCAGCTTGGCGAGCGCGATGCGGCGCCGCTCGCCGCCGGAGAGGGGCGCGATGACGGTGTCGAGACCGTGCTCGAAGCCCGGCAGCGCGAGGCCGCCGAAGAGTCCGGTGAGCACGTCACGGATCTTGGCGCTGCCCGCCCACTCGTGGTCGGCGAGATCGCCGATGACCTCGTGGCGGATGGTCGCCTTCGGGTCGAGGGAGTCGTGCTGGGTGAGGACTCCGAGGCGCAGCCCGCCGTTGTGGGTGACACGGCCGGTGTCCGCGTCCTCCAGCTTGGCGAGCATCCGGATGAGAGTCGTCTTGCCGTCGCCATTACGGCCGACCACACCGATCCGGTCGCCCTCGGACACCCCGAGAGATACACCGTCGAGCAGGGCACGGGTGCCGTACACCTTGCTGACCTGCTCGACATTGACCAGATTGACGGCCATTTCACTCCTGCCTGGGGGGTCCCTGCGTCGGGGACCGCTCGAAGTCCCAGGGTAGTCGCCGCCGGAGGTGCGATAGCGTGCGGCGATCGATCTTGGGGAGGAACCCCAGGTCGGAGCTGTTTTGAACATCTCAGGGGTGGGGACTTCGTGATGGTGCGGTACGCGGCAAGGGCTCTGGTTCCGGCGGTCCTGGCGGCGGTGGCGCTGACCGGCTGCTCGTCCTCGGACGACTCCGCGGACAGCGGGAAGCAGCCAAGCGAGGCGACCGGGGCCGCCGACTCCACCGCCGATGCCACCGATGCCACCGCCGGGAAGCCCGTCGCCAAGGGCGGCACGATCGGCGCAGCCGGTTCGGCCTGCCCGATGCCCGTCACCTTCGACTTCGCGACGTCCTGGACGCCGGAGGCCGTCGAGGTGGAGCCCGGCTCCGACCTGGCCGCCCTGGGTGAGCAGGGCCCGGTCCGGATGGTCTGCGAGATCGACGCGAAGCCCGCGGGGAACATCGGCTACCTCCGGGTGTGGGCGGGCGAACCGTCCGGCACCGGCACCCGCGCGGTGCTCGAGGCGTTCCTCGCGGACGACCCGAGTGCCGGCAAGGCCGCGTACACCGAGGTGAAGGCCGGCTCCCTGGCCGCCACCGAAGTCACGTACACCGTGAGCGGCGAACTGCTGGACGAGCCGAAGACCGAGCGCGCCTTCGCGGTCGCCACCCCGGAAGGTCCGGTCGTGGTGCACCTGGGCGGTCTGGACTCCGCGGAGCACCGGCAGATGCTGCCCGCGTACGAGCTGGCGCGGAAGACCCTGAAGCTGGGCTGAGGGCGCGCTCCGAAGCTGCCGGGCCTACGGGCGCAGGACCGTCGCCCCCGGCGCCGCGGACCGCGCCACCCCTGCCGTCCGGCAGGTGCCGGACGTGATCAGTGCCTGTGCCACCTTCTGCGCCGACTCCTCGTCCGCGACCAGGAACGCCGTGGTGGGGCCCGAGCCCGAGACCAGGGCGGCCAGCGCGCCCGCGGTAGTGCCCGCGGCGAGGGTGTCGGCCAGGGACGGGCGCAGGGAGAGGGCGGCGGCCTGGAGGTCGTTGCTCAGGGCCTTCGCCAGCGCCGCCGTGTCCCCGGCGCGCAGCGCGGTCAGGAGCAGGGCCGACGCGGTGGGCTCCGGGACCTCCGTACCCGCCGTGAGCCGGTCGAACTCGCCGTAGACCGCCGGGGTGGACAGCCCTCCGTCGGCGACCGCGAAGACCCAGTGGAAGGTGCCCCCGACCTCGATCGGGGTCAGCCGCTCACCGCGTCCGACGCCGAGTGCGGCCCCGCCGACCAGGCTGAACGGGACGTCGCTGCCCAGCTCGGCGCAGAGCGCGAGGAGTTCCTCGCGGGTGGCGCCGGTGGACCAGAGGGCGTCGCAGGCCAGCAGGGCGGCGGCGCCGTCGGCGCTGCCGCCCGCCATGCCGCCCGCGACGGGGATGTCCTTGGCGATGTGGATGTGCACATCGGGCGCGAGGCCGTACCGCTCGGCCAGCGCGATGGCGGCGCGGGCGGCGAGGTTCGTGGCGTCGAGCGGGACCTGGGCGGCGTCGGGGCCCGAGCAGGTGACCGTCAGCCGCTCGGCGGGGGTGACGGTGACCTCGTCGTACAGGCCGACGGCGAGGAAGACGTTGGCCAGGTCGTGGAAGCCGTCGGGGCGCGGGGCGCCGACCGCGAGCTGCACATTGACCTTGGCGGGGACGCGGACGGTGACGCTCTGGGTCATGCGGACGGCTCCGGCCTGTTGTCGGCGGTATCCGGCTTGCTCCCGGCTTCCGGCTTGTTCTCGGCGATCGCGGCGAACTCCTCGACCGTCAGCGCCTCACCGCGGGCCTGCGGGGAGATGCCGGCCGCCACGAGCGCGGCCTCGGCGGCGGGTGCGGAACCCGCCCAGCCGGACAGGGCCGCGCGCAGCGTCTTGCGGCGCTGGGCGAAGGCGGCGTCGACGACGGCGAAGACCTCGGTGCGGCTCGCACTGGTCCTGATCGGCTCCGTGCGCCGCACCAGGGACACGAGACCCGAGTCGACGTTCGGCGCGGGCCAGAAGACCGTGCGGCCGATGGAACCGGCCCGCTTCACGTCGGCGTACCAGTTGGCCTTGACCGACGGCACCCCGTAGACCTTGTTGCCCGGCTTCGCGGCCAGCCGGTCGGCGACCTCCGCCTGCACCATCACGAGCGTGCGCTCGATGCTCGGGAAGCGCTCCAGCATGGTGAGCAGGACCGGCACGGCCACGTTGTACGGGAGGTTGGCGACCAGCGCGGTGGGCGGCGGGCCCGGCAGCTCCCGTACCAGCATCGCGTCGGAGTGCACGAGCGCGAAACGGTCGGCGCGCTCCGGCATCCGGGCGGCGACCGTGGCGGGCAGGGCGCCCGCGAGCACGTCGTCGATCTCGACGGCGACGACCCGGTCCGCCGCCTCCAGCAGCGCCAGGGTCAGCGAACCGAGCCCGGGGCCCACCTCGACCACCACGTCGTCGGGGCGCACCTCGGCGGTGCGCACGATCCGGCGGACGGTGTTGGCGTCGATGACGAAGTTCTGACCGCGCTGCTTGGTCGGGCGTACGCCCAGTTTCGCTGCCAGGTCTCGGATGTCTGCGGGGCCCAGGAGGGCGTCGGGCTCTGTGCTGCTCACCCGCCAAGCCTACGGCCGCAGTGCGGCCACGGACTCGCCCCCCGTTGAACGTAGAGCTTTTTCGCCCGGTACGTCTGCTCGGAGGCCGGGGCGTCCTGGGGCCTGCCGGTGCCGCCGAGCGACTGCCAGGTCTGGGTGTCGAACTGGTAGAGCCCGCCGTACGAACCGCTGGGGTCGACGGCGTCCGGCCGGCCGCCGGACTCGCAGGCGGCGAGCCCGTTCCAGTTCAGTCCGTCGGCGCCGGCGACCGAGTCCGGCTGCTGTTTCGTGCCGACGCGCACGATCCGGCTGACCGGTTCGCGCAGCGTCTCCTCGCCGGTCCTGCGCGGCTTCTGCCGGGCGCCGTTGACGGTGCGCAGGGCGTACGTGACGCGGCGCACTCCGTTGCGTCCGTTGCGTTCGACGACTTCCGTACCGGCGAAGAGGGTGGGGTCCTCGCTCCGTTCGACGGCGTACGGGACGGTCTCCTCGCGCACTTCGCGGGCGTCGGTGATCCGCATGACGGAGATGGTCTGGCCGTCGCGCGGGAAGCTGTCGGGGGACACGGAGGTGGTGTCCTGGCCCTGGAGGGTGATGCCGGCCTCCGCGACGGCCTCGCGGACGGTGGCGGCGTTGGTGCGCAGGGTGCGTTCGCGGCCGTCGGCCATGAAGGTCACGGTGCGTTCGGTGCGGATGTCGAGGGTGAGGCCGGTGCGGCCGATCCGGGAGGAGCGGGAGGCCGAGAGGTACGCCCCCTCGGCTCGCACCCCGAACTGGCGCAGGGCCTCGTCGACGGTCTCGGCGGTGGTCCACACCTGGCGGCGGATGCCGTCGAGCGTGAGGGTGACGGGGCGCCCGTAGCGGACGACGACCTCGTCGCCGCTGTCCAGCTCGGTGCCGGGGGCCGGGGCCACCAGGTCGTGGGCGCCGATGGTGACGCCCTCGTCCGCGAGGAGTTCGCCGACGTCGTCGGCGAAGGTGTGCAGGGTGCGCGGTTCCCCGTCGACGCTGAGCTCGACGGCCTTGTCGTGGGCGACGAACGCCGAGGTGCCGCCGGCCAGGAAGGCGACGACGAGGGCCTGCGGGACGAGCCGGCGAAGGCCCTCGGGGCCCGTGGTGCTCCTGCGGCGCCTGGTGCCCCGCCCGGTGCCCGTGCGGCCGGTGGCGCCCTCCGCCGTGACGGTCGGACGGGGCACCAGAGGGGTGTCGACCACCGTCGGGTCGTGGACGGCGAGGCCGGTCCACGACACGTCCACGAGCGTCGGCTCTTCATGGAGGGAAACGGGGGACGCTACGGCGACGGGCGCGGCCGGCGTACGCCGTCCGCCGCGCGCTGCACGGTGACTGCCCTGCGAATTGCTCACGACGCTCCAGAAGATCCGCACTGCGACCCGACTGCGCGGGGACGATAGCGGAGCTTCCGTGACTCTCCAAAGCGACACGGCTACACAGAGTTGCCGTGTCGCTTGTCGGCGACGGCTCGGCAACGGCTCAGTAGTCGAACGCGCGCGCGGTGTTCTCGGAGATCGCCGCAGCCAGGGTGTCCTCGTCGACGCCCTTGACCTCGGCCATCGCGCGGAGCGTGACCGGAATGAGGTAGGGCGCGTTGGGCCGTCCGCGGTACGGGGCGGGGGTGAGGAAGGGGGCGTCCGTCTCGACCAGGACCAGCTCCATCGGCGCGACGGCAAGTGCGTCGCGCAGCGGCTGGGCGTTCTTGAAGGTGACGTTGCCCGCGAAGGACATGAAGTATCCGGCGTCCGAGCAGATCCGGGCCATGTCGGCGTCGCCGGAGTAGCAGTGGAAGACGGTCCGCTCGGGGGCGCCCGCGTCGGCGAGGATGCGCAGCACGTCCGCGTGCGCCTCGCGGTCGTGGATGACGAGGGCCTTGCCGTGGCGCTTGGCGATCTCGATGTGCGCCCGGAAGGACTCCTCCTGGGCGGCCACGCCCTCGGGGCCCGTACGGAAGTGGTCGAGGCCCGTCTCGCCGACGCCCCGTACGTGGTCGAGGGCGGCCAGCGCGTCGATCTCGGCGAGCGCGTCGTCGAGTGCGGCCTTCCCGCCCGGCTCCCTGACGCCCTGGCGCGCGGTGCCCTCCGGGTCGCCGTGCACGATGCGGGGCGCCTCGTTGGGGTGAAGGGCGACGGAGGCGTGCACCGCGGCGTGGGCCGCCGCGGTTTCGGCGGCCCAGCGCGAGCCCGCCACGTCGCAGCCGACCTGGATCACGGTCGTCACATTGACGGCGGCGGCCCTGGCCAGGGCCTCCTCGACGGTTCCGTCCTGCATGTCGAGGTGGGTGTGCGAATCGGCGACCGGCACCCGGAGGGGTTCGGGCAGCGGCGGGGCTTCCGTACGGCTCATACCCACGATCGTACGAGGATCATGGGCGCCGGCTCACTTGCGGTGGAAGGGGTGCAGCAGGTGGGAGAAGTGCCAGTGGTGCTCCGGGCCCGCCGGGACCGGCGCGGGGGCGGGCTCCGGCTCTTCGGGGCGCTGGTGTTCGAGCAGCTGCTGGAAGGTCGAGACCCGGCCGGACCGCATGATCCGGACGACGTGCCCACCGCAGTTCGTGCAGGTCGGGGTGGACAGCGGTGAGGGCACGCGCTCCCCGTCCGCCTTGTAGACGACGAACGCGTTGCCCGCGCCGTCGACGTGGTGCTCTATCTCGTACGCCTGCTCCCAGCCGTACCCGCACCTCATGCAGGCGAACGCGTACGCCTCATGCACGGTGGTTGCTGCGATCTCGCTCATGCCTGCTCCTCTTGTCCGCCGGACAAGCACGCCATGGAATGCGTCCCACCATCCAGTGGACGCCTTTCCTGACGGAAACGCACCAGGTCAAGCCGAGTGTTGGAGCGGTCTTGGCCCTCTCATGGCCAAAGGGCCCGGTACGCGGCTCGGGCTTTGCCTTCCAGGCTAGTCCTTGCCCTGCGCGGGGGCAGTTCGAGCCGCGTTCTTTGCCGCGACCACCGCATCGAACACCTCGCGCTTGGGAAGCCCCGCGTCGGCGGCGACCGCGGCGATGGCCTCCTTGCGCCGCTCCCCCGCCTCCTCGCGCACCTGCACCCTGCGCACCAGCTCCTCGGCGTCCAGGCCCTCGTTCCCGGAGTCCGTCGCGCCCTCGACGACCACGGTGATCTCGCCGCGTACGCCCTCCGCCGCCCAGACCGCGAGCTCGCCCAGCGGGCCGCGCTTCACTTCCTCGTACGTCTTGGTCAGCTCGCGGCACACCGCGGCCCTGCGGTCGGCGCCGAACACCTCGGCCATCGCAACCAGGGTGTCGTCGAGCCGGTGCGGGGCCTCGAAGAAGACCATCGTGCGGCGTTCACCGGCGACCTCACCGAGCTTGCCGAGGCGTTCGCCCGCCTTGCGCGGCAGGAAGCCCTCGAAGCAGAAGCGGTCCACGGGCAGCCCGGAGAGCGCGAGCGCGGTCAGCACGGCCGAGGGGCCGGGCACCGCGGTGACCTTGATGTCCTTCTCCACGGCCGCGGCGACGAGCCGGTAGCCCGGGTCGGAGACGGACGGCATCCCGGCGTCGGTGACGAGCAGGACGCGGGCGCCGCCCATCAGTGCCTCGACGAGCTCGGGCGTACGGGCCGTTTCGTTGCCCTCGAAGTAGGAGACGACACGCCCCGTGGTCTGGATGCCCAGCGCCTGGGTGAGACGGCGCAGCCGCCGGGTGTCCTCGGCGGCGACGATGTCGGCCGTCGACAGCTCGGCGGCGAGCCGTGGCGGGGCGTCCGCCATGTCGCCGATGGGGGTCCCTGCGAGTACCAGCGTTCCAGTCGATCCAGTCACATGAGCCATCCTCCCAGCACGGGCGGCGCCCTTCGCACAGATGCGTTCCCTACGATGGCGCGGTGACGAGTACTGCGCCCGAAGCCCAGCAGGGCCAAGACGCCGGGGACACCTACAGTGCACAGCCGCCTGCCTGGCAGCAGCGGCTGCGCCGCTTCGGCCATGTGCCCAGGCCGGAGACAGGGCTGCGTGAACGGCTGGTGCCGCCGTACACGCGTCCGGGACGCCGGTTCTGGGCGGTGCTCGGGGTGCCGCCGGTCCTGGCGGGCCATCTGGTCCGCTGGGCGGCGTGGGGCGGACCGCTGCTGGTGGCGCTGGTCGCCGGGGTGCTGCGGTTCTGGAACCTCGGCAAGCCGGACGCGGTGATATTCGACGAGACGTACTACGCCAAGGACGCCTGGGCGCTGATCAACCAGGGGTACGAGGGCGCCTGGCCCAAGGACATCGACAAGTCGATTCTCGCCGACCCCTCGAAGGTCGACATCCCCGTGGAGCCCGGCTACGTCGTGCATCCACCGGTGGGCAAGTGGATCATCGGGATCGGCGAGAAGCTCTTCGACTTCACCCCGTTCGGCTGGCGCTTCATGGTGGCGGTGCTCGGCACGCTGTCCGTGCTGATGCTCTGCCGGATCGGCCGCAGGCTGTTCCGCTCCACGTTCCTGGGCTGCCTGGCGGGCACGCTGCTCGCGGTGGACGGGCTGCACTTCGTGATGAGCCGCACCGCGCTGCTCGACCTGGTGCTGATGTTCTTCGTGCTCGCGGCCTTCGGATGTCTGGTGACCGACCGCGACTGGGCGCGCCGGAGACTGGCGGCGGCGCTTCCGGTCGACGCGGACGGGGTGATGCGGCCCGATGCGCGGATCGCGGAGACGCTGCGTCTGGGGTGGCGCCCGTGGCGGCTCGCGGCGGGCCTGATGCTGGGCCTGGCCTTCGGCACCAAGTGGAACGGCCTCTACATCCTGGCCGCGTTCGGTGTCATGACGGTGCTCTGGGACGTGGGCGCGCGGCGCACGGCGGGCGCGGTGCAGCCGTATGTGGCCGCGCTGCGCCGCGATCTGCTGCCCGCGTTCGTCTCGACGGTGCCGGTCGCGATCGGCACGTACGTCGTCTCGTGGACCGGCTGGATCGTCACCGACAAGGGCTACTACCGGAACTGGGCGGCGACGGAGGGCAAGGGCGGTTGGTTCACCTGGCTGCCGGACTGGCTGCGCAGCCTGTGGCACTACGAGTACCAGGTGTACGAGTTCCATGTCGGCCTGACCTCCGGGCACACGTACGAGTCCAACCCGTGGAGCTGGATCGTGCTCGGCCGCCCCGTCTCGTACTTCTACGAGGAGGAGACGGGCTGCGCGGCGTCGGCGACCGGCAAGTGCGCGCGCGAGGTGCTGGCGATCGGCACTCCGATGCTGTGGTGGGCGGCGTGCTTCGCCCTGCTGTACGTGCTGTGGCGGTGGTTCTTCCGGCGCGACTGGCGGGCGGGCGCGATCGCGTGCGGTGTGGCGGCGGGCTGGGTGCCGTGGTTCTTCTACCAGGAGCGGACGATCTTCCTGTTCTACGCGGTCGTCTTCGTACCGTTCCTGTGTCTGGCGGTGACGATGATGATCGGCGCGATGATCGGGCCGGGCGCGGGAGCGCGGACCGGGACGCACCTGAGCCTGCCCACGAAGGATCCGACCGGTGAACTCCGGCGGACGCTGGGCGTGGTGGGCGCGGGTGTGCTGGTGCTGCTGATCGTGTGGAACTTCGTCTATTTCTGGCCGCTGTACACGGGCACGTCCCTCCCGGAGAACTCCTGGCGCGACCGGATGTGGCTCGACATGTGGGTCTGATCCCGGTCCAATAACGCCCACCCCACCCGTCACTGCTCTCCCGTAGAGTGACGGGAAACTCCCCTTGAACATGTTCAAGGGGACTCCTGGGGAGGGGACTGCACGATGCGCGGTGGAGCGAAGGTCGCCGTAATAGGCGGCGTGTTCACGCTGGTGGCCGGCGGCGTCGGCTACGGCGCGTACAACGTTGTCGGAGCAGGCGGCGAGAGCGGTGGCACGGACACGAAGGCGGCTTCCTCGCAGGTGAGGTCGGGGCCGCCGAGCAAGACGGAGATAGCCGGGACCTCGAAGGAGTTCCTGAAGGCGTGGGCGGCCGGTGACGCGACGGCCGCGGCCCTGCTCACCAACAACGAGGCGGGCGCCGAGCCGCTGCTCGCCGGGTACGCCGAGGACGCCCACGTCACGAAGGCCGTGATCACTCCGGGTCCTGCGGTCGGCGCGAAGGTGCCGTACACGGTGAAGGCGACGGTCTCGTACGAAGGCAGGACCAAGACCCTTGTCTACGCCTCCGAGCTGACCGTGGTGCGCGGTCTGACCAGCGGAAAGGCGCTGGTCGACTGGGAGCCCACGGTGATCCACCCGCAGCTGGCCGAAGGGGCGACGCTGAGGACGGGTCAGGCGTCGACGCCGGACATCGAGGCCGTCGACCGCGACGACAAGGTCCTGGACCCGAAGACGTACCCGTCGCTGGCTCCGGTGCTGGCCACGCTGCGCGAGAAGTACGGGGCGCGGAGCGGGGGCACGGCGGGCGTCGAGACCTGGATCGAGCCCGCCGACGAGACGGCGCCGAAGACCACACTGCTGACCCTGACGAAGGGGAAGCCCGGCAAGCTCCGGACGACGATCGAGGCCGGTGCCCAGGCGGCGGCCGAGCAGGCGGTGAAGCAGCACAGCCAGGCGTCGGTGGTCGCGATCCAGCCGTCGACGGGCGCGATCAGCGCGGTCGCCAACAACCCGGTGACCGACTTCAACGCGGCGATGCAGGGCAAGCAGGCACCCGGTTCCACGCTGAAGATCGTGACGGCCGCGATGCTGATCGAGAAGGGGTTCGTCTCGGCGACGGCCCCGGTCGAATGCCCCAAGGATGTGATGTACCAGGGGAACACCTTCCACAACCTGAAGTACTTCTCGCTCGCGGACACCGACACGTTCACGACGAGCTTCGCCCGCTCCTGCAACACGGCCTTCATCAAGAAGATCGACGACGTGAAGGACGACTCCGCGCTCGGCAAGGAGGCGCGGGACGTCTTCGGAATCGGTCTCGACTGGAAGACCGGCATCTTCTCGACCGACGGCAGCATCCCCGAGGCGGTCGGCGGTGAGGCCGCGGCGCAGTACATCGGCCAGGGCACGGTCCAGATGAACGCCCTCAACATCGCGTCCATCACCGCCACCGCCCGCAACGGCACCTTCCGGCAGCCGGTCATCGTGCCGCAGTCGCTGGACAACCGGCAGCTCGCCGTCGCGTCCCGCTCCCTGCCGCGCTACGTCACCGAGCAGCTGAACAGCATGATGCGGGCGACGGCTACCTGGGGCACGGGCAAGGCCGCCATGGCCTCGGTCGGCGGCGACAAGGGCGCCAAGACGGGCTCCGCGGAGGTCGACAACCAGGCCGTGTCCAACAGCTGGTTCACGGGATTCAGCAATGACCTGGCCGCGGCGGCGGTCGTCCAGTCCGGCGGCCACGGCGGAGACGCGGCGGGTCCTGTGGTGGCGGCGGTACTGCGGGCGGGGAGCTGACCGTACGGGGCCTACCGGCTGGACGGGCGAAAAACCCCGGGCCCGGGCCCCCGGTTTAGGCGGGGCCCCCCACCCCGAACCCCGCGCCAGCCCCGGACACCCCCCCCCAGCCGGGGGGGATGAGCGCACACCCCACGACCCCCCCCCCCCCCCCCCCG
>NZ_JBSHFH010000045.1:54462-67810 GCF_053617235.1 Streptomyces sp. NPDC055749
GGGGGGGGGTTCTTTGGGGGGGGGGGTTTGGGGGGGGGGGGCGCTCACCGTCGGGGCCCACCGGGGGGGCCGGCCCAAACCCGGGGGCCGGGCCCCGGGTTTTGCGGCGGGCCCACACTCCGGAATCCCGTCGCATGCCCCGTACACCGACCGCTAGCGTGCGGGTATGAGCACACCCGAGACGACACCCGCCGCCGCCACCCCTTCCGAGGCCCACCCCCGCTTCGCCGAAGCTCTGCGCGAACTGGGCCTGGAGGTCGAGATCCGCCGCTTCCCGGAGGCCACCCGCACCGCCGCGGAGGCCGCCGCCGCGATCGGCTGCGAGCTCAGCGAGATCGTGAAGTCGCTGATCTTCGAGGCGGACGGCGTACCCGTCCTCGTCCTGATGGACGGCTCCTCCCGGGTGGACGTGGAGCTGGTGCGCCGCGAACTGTGCGCGGCGAAGGTCACCCGCCCCCGGGCCGACCTGGTGCGGGAGACCACCGGGTACGCGATCGGGGGCGTACCGCCCTTCGGTCACCGTACGAAGACCCGTGTGCTGGCCGACCGCGGCCTGCTCGACCACGCCGTGGTGTGGGCGGCGGCGGGCACCCCGTACACCGTCTTCCCCCTCGACCCGAAGACCCTGATCGGGCACGCGGGCGGCACCCTCGTGGACGTGCGCGAGCAGACGAAGTGACGCCGCTGGTCACGTTCGCGGTCCTGATGGCCGCGATCACCCACGCCAGCTGGAACGCGATCGCCCACGCCATCAAGGACCAGCTCCTCTCCTTCACCCTCATATCCGGGGGCGGCGTACTGATCGGAGCGCTCGCCGCGGGCTTCGTCCCGTTCCCGGCGGCGGCCGCGTGGCCGTATCTGATCGTCTCCGCCGCGCTGCACGTCGGCTACATGCTGCTGCTGATGCGCTCGTTCACGCTCGGCGACTTCGGTCAGATGTATCCGATCGCGCGCGGCTCGGCCCCGTTGGTGGTGACGGTCCTCGCGGCCGTCTTCGTCGGCGAGGTCCCGGACGGCTGGGCGACGGCGGGCGTCGCGGTCGCCTCCGCCGGACTGGTCGGGCTGGCCCTGTGGGGCATCCGGGGTTCGGGCAAGCGCCCGCACTGGCCGGCCCTGGCCGCCGCCGTGGCGACGGGCCTGGCGATCGCGGGCTACACGGTCGTCGACGGCGTGGGGGTACGGGCCTCCGGCACCCCGCTCGGCTACATCGCCTGGCTGATGATCCTGGAGGGCCTGACCATCCCCGCGTACGCGCTGTACCGGCACCGGGGACAACTGATCACCGAACTGCGGCCGTTCGCGGTACGGGGCCTGATCGGCGCGGCGCTCTCGGTGACGGCGTACGGCCTGGTCCTGTGGGCCCAGACGAAGGCGCCGCTCGCACCCATCGCGGCCCTGCGCGAGTCGTCGATCATCGTGGGCGCGGCGATAGGGACGCTGTTCTTCAAGGAACGGTTCGGTGCTCCGCGCATCGCGGCGGCCGGTCTGATGGTGGTCGGCATCGGGCTGATGCTGCACACGAGTTGAGGCCGGCCGCGGGGCTTCTGTCGGGCGTCGCCGTGCCGCCAGAAGCCCCGGACGACATCAGTGATAGATGTCGACGACGATCCGGTTGGGGCTCTTCAGGGTGAAGACCTGATACCTGGAATAGTCACCGAGCGACAGGCCGAATTGGACGTGTCCCTCGAATTCGAGCAGCGTCACCTCGACGCCCTTGAGAGAGGGCAGGGAAACCTGTTGCAGCAGGGGGCTGGTGTACCTCAGTTGCCCGCTGTCGTCATAACTGTGCGCCTGAGTAAGGTCGAGAAACAGGAAGTTCTTCCCGGGTGTCTGCAGATACCCGTCCTTGCCGCTGGGCGTGCCATAGCTGTTGTCGGTGGATACGCGATGGTCAATTATCGACAGGCCCTCTTCGCTCACGTCCAGAACGACGCGGTCGAAATCGGGGTGCGCTCCGATGCGGGCACCCAGGATGCAGGGCCATGAGCAAGCGGCGGCGCTCGCGGCGGCCGTTTCCTGCGTTTCCTTCGAGGTCTGCGCCTGGGCGCCCGGGGCTACGGCTACCAGGAGGGCGAGAGCGGCGGCACCGCAACCTGCGATTGTGGATATTCTTCTCATCGTCGTCTTTTCACCTTCGCTGCCTGCGCATAAAGGCCGGTGGGCGAATAGCGCGCGCGTGCGCGCCCGGCCGCGCTCACGGTACGCGTCGGGTGATGTCACGGCGGGGCCAATTCCCCTCACGGCCGGATGATGACCTTCGGCTCGTCACCGGCACACGTACAGGAGTGCGGGACTGAGCTGCAAAAACACCCCCGGCCTTCGGGGCGGGGACACGGGGAACAACGCATTCCGGGGACTGAGGAATGACCGATTCTCATTCCCCGCTCCACGGCCATGATCCGCGGACAGGCCCTAGTGCGCCGCCAGCCTCTCCACGAGACCGATCGCCCGGGCCAGCAACTCCCGCTCCTCGCCCGTCAATTCCGCCTCGATCGCCCGCGCAAGCCAGTCCGTCCTGCGCTCCCGCTCCTCCTCCAGCAGCGTCTGCCCCGCAGGGGAAAGCTCGACCAGGCTCTTGCGGCCGTCGGTCGGATGCGCCCGGCGCGTGATCAGCCCCTGCTCCATGAGCAGTCCGACGGCCCGGGCCATGGACTGCGGGCGCACCCGCTGATCGGCCGCCAGTTCGCTGGTCGTCATCGCACCGCTGCGATCCAGCGCACCGAGGACGGCCACCTGACCGAGCGGCATCTGGTCCTCGAGCTTCACGCGCCGCGTGAGCTTTCCCGTCGCGGTGCGCAGTTCGGCCGCGACGGCGGCGGATTCCGGAAGGGACATACCGAATTTTAACGCAGCACAGCTACACAGCAGAACTGCACAGCACAACTGCGCAGCATTGCTGTAGAGTGCTGGGCGCCGGGTCCAGCGCCACCGTCGCCGCAGCCGAACCCGGCACGCATGCGACAACGCGAAGGACTCCCATGACCGCGATCACCTCCGTCACCGGCCGCCGCGTCCTCGACAGCAGGGGCAACCCCACCGTCGAGGTGGACGTGGAACTGGCGGACGGATCCATCGGCCGGGCCGCAGTCCCCTCCGGCGCATCGACCGGCGCCCGCGAGGCCGTCGAACTCCGCGACGGCGACCCGGCCCGCTGGCACGGCAAGGGCGTCGACCAAGCGGTACGCCACGTCAACACGGAGCTCGCAGCCGCCGTCACCGGCCGCGAGGCCGAGGACCAGGCCGGCCTCGACGCCGCCCTCATCGCCACGGACGGCACCCCCACCAAGTCCAGGCTCGGCGCCAACGCGATCCTCGGGGTCTCCTTGGCCACCGCCAAGGCCGCAGCCGCCGCCCACCGTCTGCCGCTCTACCGCTACCTCGGCGGCTCCGACGCCCGGCTGCTGCCCGTACCGATGATGAACATCGTCAACGGGGGCGCGCACGCCGACAATCCCCTGGACTTCCAGGAGTTCATGATCGCCCCGATCGGCGCAGAGACCTTCGCCGAGGCCGTGCGGATGGGGTCCGAGATCTTCCACACCCTGCGCCGCGACCTCCTCGCCGCCGGGCACTCCACGGGCGTGGGCGACGAGGGCGGCTTCGCACCCGCCCTGCGTACCGCCGAAGAAGCCCTCGACTTCGTCGTCGCCGCCGTCGAGCGCACGGGATACCGGCCGGGGACGGACATCGGCCTGGTCATGGACCCGGCGTCGTCCGAGTTCTTCCGCGAGGGCGTCTACGACTACACCGGGGAAGGAGTACGGCGCACACCCGCCGAGCACGCCGACTACCTGGTCAAGCTGATCGACTCCTACCCCATCGTGTCGATCGAGGACCCGATGGCCGAGGACGACCTGACGGGGTGGCGGGACCTGACCGCACGGGTCGGTGCACGCTGCCAGCTCACCGGCGACGACGTGTTCTGCACGAACGAGACCATCCTGCGCGAGGGCATCGGCTCCGGCGTCGCCAACTCGGTCCTGGTCAAGGTCAATCAGATCGGCACCCTGACGGAGTCCCTGGCCACCGTCAACGCCGCCCACCGGGCGGGCTACACCGTCGTCATGTCACACCGCTCGGGAGAGACCGAGGACACCACGATCGCGGACCTGGCGGTGGCCACGGGCTGCGGGCAGATCAAGACCGGATCACTGTCCCGCTCCGACCGCACCGCCAAGTACAACCAGCTCATCCGTATCGAGGAGCAGTTGGGCGACAGCGCGCAGTACGCGGGCTCGGAGGCGCTGGGCCGCCGCGGCGGCGCGGTCTGATCGTGTGCGGCGGGCTGCTGGAGTGGGGCTCTCCGGATCACGTCCAGGGCTGCCTCGGGCGAGGTGTTGACCGTGTTGACGTTGAGGACGACCGTCTCGACCTTGTCCTGGACGGCCAGGATGCGCTCGGAGTCGATGCCGGTGTCAGAGTCCCTCTTCAGCTCAGGCGTGGGTGGCCTCCTCCGGGGTGTCGACCAGGGTGACCGACGGGTCGGACTCGCGGAGCAGCTCGCGCAGTGCCGCCGTCTGCGTCGCGGAGCCGGACATCTCGGCGGGGCAGCGGCCGTGACAGCCGTTCGGAACTCGGTCTTCCTGGGTGTGTTCCTCGCCGTGGCAGCCCATCCCAAGGTGCCTTTCACCGTTGTTGAACTGGCAGGTCGTGGCATCACCGCAGACGCGACTACGACTCGTTGGGTGCTGGAGGTCGGGAAGCCCTCCCTGGACGGCTTCACCCTGACCGACAAGCTCATCGATCTCGGCGAGCGGGAAGACCAGCTCGTCGACCTGTGGCAGGCGTATGGAAGCGGCGAGGTCGACGCTGAGGCATTCGAGAGCCGACTGGCGGCGATTGTCGCAGCCATGGAGAAGTGGCCGTCGGTCCCCGAGGGGCTGGTGGAGGACTTCTCAAGCCGCCTTCGCGGGGTACTGAGTCCAGGTTCGGACCGGTGAGTCCGGGGCGATGGCAGCGGGCCGACGTCGGCACCGTTGAGCCCCAGCCGGATCCCGGCGTTGATCGGGTGCGGGGCGCGATTGGTTGGAGGTCAGCGCCCGCAGTACGAAACGAAGCCACTGATCATCGGCGCCGGACCCCTCTACGCGCGGACGTCGCTCACCTCGCGGGGTGCCGTGTCGAGGACGGCGTCCAGTATTCGCCGTGAACTCTCGAGTTGGGTGATCGCATCGGTGATACGCGTGCGTTCGCGCCGTAGCTCCCCGATGAAGGTGGGGCAGCCGGACGGCACCCTCAGTTCGGCCTTGTCGCGCACACAGTGCACGAGCTTGGCGATGACCGCGGTGGAGAGCCCGGCGGCGAGCATGGCCCGGATGTTGCGCACCCCTGCGACGTCGGCCTCGGCGTACTCGCGGTAGCCGTTGTCCAACCGGACCGGGCTGAGCAGACCCTGCTCCTCGTAATAGCGCAACAGCCTCCGGCTGACGCCGGTTTCGCGGGCCAGGTCGCCGATTCGCATCCGGTCTTCTCCTTGACCTTCACATAGATGTGACGCCTTACCGTCCCCAGTGTCGCTGATCGTGAGTGAAGGAGCCGGAGATGCCGGGTGCAGTGATCATTGGTGCGGGGCCGGGGATCGGGCAGGCAGTCGCCTGCCGGTTCGCGAGGGAGGGGCTGCCGATCACGCTGATCGCCAGGGGCGGGCGGACGCTGCGCGCCGTGGCGGGCGCGGTCGCTTCCCATGGCGTTCCGGTCGTCACGCTGGAGGCCGACAGCACCGACCGGGCCGCGTTGGACGCGGCCCTGGACCAGGCCGTCGACAAGCACGGCGTGCCGGACGTCGCCGTGTACAACGCCGCGCTCATCCGCGCGGACGAGCTGGGCGAGTTGTCGGTACGCGACCACATGGAGGCATGGGCGGTCAACGTGGTCGGCGCGCTCAACGCCGCGGCACACCTCGCGCCGGCGATGGCTAAGCGCGGGAGCGGAACGTTCCTCGTCACGGGCGGTATGCCGGAGCCCAAGCCGCAGTACGTGAGCCTCTCCTTGGGCAAGGCGGGCGTCCGGACCCTGGTCGCGCTGCTCGACCAGCAGTACGGCTCCTCCGGAGTGCACGTGGCGAGCATCACCGTGGACGGCCCGGTCGCCCCCGGCACCGACTTCGACCCCGACGACATCGCCGAGCACTACTGGCAGTTGCACACACAGCCGCGCCACCTTTGGGACCGCGAGACGCTGTACGCAGGCCGCTCGTGACCGACGAGAACAGGCCAATGACACATGCCGGTTGCACTAAACAGATTCCGCGCGTGCTCCATCAAATGTGGTGAACCCCGCAGCTCAGAAGGGTGATACGCCCGGATCGCCCCCGATGATGGCGTCGTCCCGCCCGCTCTTTTCTGAAGGAGTACGACCATGTCCGAGACGACCGAGCCCAACGTAGGTTCGTTCACCCTCGGCGGTGCGCCGACCGCCGAACCCGCCGGGTCGATCCAGGTGCCGGAGCACGAGGAGTGGCCCCTGCCGAACGGCTTCGCCTGGGTCTTCCCCGCCGAGGGAAACCACGGCGGCCTCGTCCGGCCCGTGATCATGGCCGACGGTTTCAACCTCGGCCGGAGCAAGCTCGATGAGCTCTACCACGGGCTGGAGAGCGGCGACTTCCCGTTCATCAGCGAGCTGCGCCGGCGCGGCAGGGACGTGATCCTGCTCGGCTTCGAGGAGCGCAGCGCGTCGATCCTGGACAACGCGCGCGCGGTCGAGGCCGCCATCATGCGGGCCATCGCCGAGAAGCTGGGCGACACCCGCCTGGTCGTCGGCGGCTTCAGCATGGGCGGCATCGTCACCCGCTACGCACTCGCCCATATGGAGAGGCAGCGGATGGACCACCAGACCGGGCTGTACTTCTCCTACGACAGCCCCCACCGGGGTGCTTCCATCCCGGTCGGCGTGCAGGCGTTCTCGCACTTCATCCCGTTCCCGAACGACTTCGGGAAGCAGATGGACAGCCCGGCAGCACGCCAGATGCTGTGGCAGCACTACGACAAGGACACCGAGAAGATCGGCGTCGCCCCGGAGCGCACGGAGTTTCTGGCCGCTCTGGACCGGGTCGGCGGCTGGCCGCAGATTCCCATGAAGATCGGCGTGGCCAACGGCCGGGCCGACGGGGTCGGCCTGCCGGAGGTGAGGCCCGGCGACGTCACGCTGCGCATCGACCGGATCTACCCGGGCACCACCTTCTACGCCCAGGCCCAGGGCGACGAAGTGACGGCCGCCTATCTGAACCGCAGGTTCCCCAAGGCCGACAAGACCATCACCACCAGCGGCTTCCCGGAACTGGACGGCGCACCGGGCGGAACCCTGCACACGTACAAGATCCTCGCCGACACGATGGAGAAGCTCGGAGGCAAGGCGGACCTGCGGCACGCCAACGTGTGCTTCGTCCCCACCATCAGCGCGGTCGCCGTGCGCGACATCGGGAAGCAGGACGACCTGTACCTGAACATCGTCGAAGCCGGCCCGGGCGAGAGCGAGCTGGACGACTTCATCTGTTCGTCCACGACCACCGCGCACACGGCCATCACCGAGGAGCTGTGCACCTGGATCATGGACAGGCTCCACGACTGAGCTCGAAGCTACTCCTCCGAAGTCGCCTGGCGGAACGCCGTGTTCACCGCCATCAGGCCGCCGTCCACCCGCAGGGTCGTTCCCGTGATCCAGGCCGCGTCGCGGGAGGCAAGAAAGGCGACCGCTGCCGCGATGTCGTCCGGTTCACCTACTCGGCCCAGGGGGTAGAGCGAGCTCATCGCGTCCAGTTGGGCTTCCCGGCCCGCCCAGGCGTCCGTGCGGACCGTGCCCGGCACGACCAGGTTGACGCGGACGCCTCGGGGGGCCGCGTGGCCTGCCAGGGTACGGGTCAGGCCGGCCAGGCCCGCCTTCGCGGCGCTGTAGGCGTGGCCACCGAAGTCCTGTTCGCCGTTGACCGAGCCGATGCTGACGATCGCGCCCCGGCCGGAGGCCACCAGGTGGGGCAGTGCGGCGCGGGAGCAGCGGAAGGGGCCCGACAGGGTGATGTCCAGGTCGCGTTGCCAGACCTCGTCCGTCTCGTCCTCGAAGAGCGGGACGTCCATGCCGGCCGAGTAGGCGTTGTTGACCAGGACGTCCAGGCCGCCGAAGGTGGCGACCGCGTGGGCCACGGCCGCCTCGACGGCATGACGGTCACCCACGTCGCAGGGGAGGGAATCGGCCCGGCCGCCTGATGTGCGTATCTCCGCCGCTGTGCGTTCGGCCCGGGTGGCGTCCAGGTCCGTGACCAGGACGGCGGCGCCTTCCGCGGCCAGGCGGCGGGCCGTTGCGGCGCCGATGCCCTGGCCCGCTCCCGTGATGAGTACGGAGTAGCCCTCGAAGCGTGCCGATGCCGGGGAGAGAGAGGAGGAAGGGAAGGGAGCGGTGGGAGGAGTCATAGCGCCGAACGTACTGCTCTGACCAGTGCCTGGGCACGGGGGTCGGCGGTAACTCCCTTCTGCAGACCGTTCGTCACATAGCCGAGGGCAATGCCCGATTCGGGGTCCGCGAAGCCCAGCGAGCCGCCGCGTCCGGGGTGGCCGAAGGAGCCGGGGGCCAGGAGCGGGGCGGCCGGGCCGTGCAGCATGAAGCCGAGGCCGAAGCGGGTGCTGACGACCAGGACCCGGTCCGGGCCCGCGGACTCCTCGGTGCGGGCCAGGGTGAGCGTGGCCGGTGCGAACAGGCGGTGGCCGTCGACCTCGCCGATCATCGCCGCGTAGCAGCGGGCGAGGCCGCGGGCGGTGGCGATGCCGTTGGACGCGGGGAGTTCGGCCGCGCGGTAGGCGGCGTCGTTCTCGTCGGGGAAGGGGTCGATCGCCCCGAACGCGCGGCGGGTGAGGGATTCCGGGTCGCGGTAGGCCTCGACGACCGAGCGCTTGGGGCGTATCCGGAGGGCGCCGCTGTTGTCCGCGGCCGCCGGGGGTTCCACCGGGCCGATCCGGCCGACCCGGTGGGCCTCGTCCGCCGGGAGGCCGAACCAGAAGTCCAGGCCGAGGGGGCGGGCGATCTCCTCCGCGATCCAGCGGCCGACGGTGCGCCCGGTGACCCGGCGCACCAGCTCGCCGACCAGCCAGCTGTACGTCTGGGCGTGGTAGCCGTGGTCGGTGCCCGGCTGCCACTGCGGGTGCTGGGCGGCGACGGCCCGGGGACCGGAGGTGCCGTCGGCCGCCTCGGCGGGAGTCAGGGGGCGGTCGAGTGCGGGGACTCCGGCCCGGTGGGCGAGGAGGTGGCGTACGAGGACGCGTTCCTTGCCGTTGGCCTTGAACTCCGGCCAGTACGTGCCGACCGGGGCGTCCAGGTCGAGCTGGCCGCGCTGGTGCAGCAGCAGCGGTACGGCGGTGGCGATGCCCTTGCCCGCCGAGCGGACGATCTGCACGGTGTCGACGGCCCAGGGTTCGAGCCCGTCGACGTCTCGCGTACCGGCCCACAGGTCGACGACCTTGCGGCCGTGCCGGTAGACGGCGACCGCGGCCCCGCGCTCACCCCGCTGCTCGAAGTTGCGGACGAAAGCGTCCCTTACCGGTTCGAACCCGGGCGACACCGTGCCCCGTACATCCACGCCTGTTCCCGCACTCCCGCTCATCCCCCCATGGTGCATCGCGCCGCAGGTGAACGGTGTGCCGGGGCCGTGGACAAGATGTTTCGTCAGCCCTCGCCCGGGTGCTCCAGGCGGGCAGTCAGCCGGTGCAGTTCGGTGCGCAGCCGAGCTACTTCGGCGGAAGCCATCCCTGCGGCGTCCAGCAGCTCGCCGGGTACGCAGGCCGCCCGCTCGCGCAGCGCCGCGCCCTCGCCGGTCGGTTCGACGAGTACGGAGCGTTCGTCGGCGGGCGAGCGGACGCGGCGTACGAGACCGGCGCCTTCGAGCCGTTTCAGGAGGGGGGACAGGGTCCCGTAGTCGAGGTGGAGGGAGCGCGCCAGTTCCTTGACGGGCAGTTCACCGCGCTCCCACAGGACCAGCATCACGAGGTACTGCGGATAGGTGAGGCCGAGTTCGTCGAGCAGTGGCCGGTAGGCGGCGGTGACGGCTCGCTGGGCCGCGTACAGCGCGAAGCACAGCTGGTCGTCGAGGAGGAGCGAGGGCGCCGGCGGGTGGGGGCCGCGCGCGGCGGTGGCGGGAGCGTCCTGGGTCACGCGCCCATTGTCACGGAGCGGGGGTCGAAGCCGAACGGCAGCTCCAGCCTGTGGGCGCGCATCAGGTCCTCGTCGCCGAGCAGTTCCTGGGTGCGGTCGTCGGCGGCGATGACGCCGTCGCTGAGGATGACGGCGCGCGGGCAGAGTTCCAGGGCGTACGGGAGGTCGTGGGTGACCATCAGCACGGTGACGTCGAGGGAGCGCAGGATGTCGGCGAGTTCGCGGCGCGAGGCCGGGTCCAGGTTGGACGAGGGCTCGTCCAGGACGAGGATCTCCGGCTCCATGGCGAGGACGGTGGCGACGGCGACACGGCGGCGCTGGCCGAAGGAGAGGTGGTGCGGGGGGCGGTTCGCGTACTCCTCCATGCCGACCTGCTTGAGGGCGGTGTGGACGCGCTCCTCCAGTTCGGGGCCGCGCAGCCCGGAGGCGGCGGGGCCGAAGGCGACGTCCTCGCGGACGGTCGGCATGAAGAGCTGGTCGTCGGGGTCCTGGAAGACGATGCCGACGCGGCGGCGGATCTCGGCGAGGTTGCGCTTCTCGACGGGGAGCCCGGCGACGCGCACGGTGCCCGCGCCCGCGTCGAGGATGCCGTTGAGGTGGAGGACGAGGGTGGTCTTGCCCGCGCCGTTGGGGCCGAGGAGCGCGACGCGTTCGCCGCGTTCCACGGTCAGGTCGACGCCGAAGAGAGCCTGGTGGCCGTCGGGGTAGGCGTAGGCGAGGCCGCTGACTTCGAGAGATGCGGGGGGCAGGGTCATACGGTCCATCCCAGGAGACATACGGAGAGGGCCAGCAGGGGGAGTGCGGCGGCGTACGCCCACTGGGTGCGGGAGGCCGTCACCTCGTCGATGACCGGCATGGTTCCGGTGTAGCCGCGGCTGACCATCGCGAGATGGACGCGTTCGCCGCGTTCGTAACTGCGGATGAAGAGCGCGCCCGCCGACTTGGCGAGGACACCCCACTGGCGTACGCCCCGGGCCTCGAAGCCGCGGGAGCGGCGGGCGATCGACATCCGGCGCATCTCGCCGGTGATCACATCCCCGTAGCGGATCATGAACGAGGCGATCTGGACGAGCAGCGGCGGCAGCTTCAGCCTCTGGAGGCCGAGCAGCAGGGAGCGCAGCTCGGTGGTGGAGGCGAGGATGACGGACGCGGCGACGCCGAGGGTGCCCTTGGCGAGGACGTTCCAGGCGCCCCAGAGACCGGGGACGCTGACGGAGACGCCGAGGATCTCGGTCTGCTCACCGGGGACCACGAACGGCATGAGCAGGGCGAAGGCCACGAACGGCACCTCGATGACCAGCCGCTTCAGCAGGAATCCGGCCGGGATGCGGGCCACCGCGGCGACTGCGGCGAGCAGCACGGCGTAGAGCGCGAAGGCCCAGACCGCCTCGCGGGGTGTGGAGACCACGACGAGCACGAAGCCGAAGACCGCGGCGAGCTTGCAGTGCGGCGGCAGGTCGTGCACGGGCGAGTGCCCGTGGCGGTAGAGCTTGTGGGCGTGGCCGGCGCCCATGTCAGACGGATTCCGTGACGTCGGTGGGGGCCTTCTCGTCGGTACGGCGGCGGCGGACCGTCCAGAAGATGCCGCTGCCGACGGCCACCGTGGCGCCGACGCCGATCACTCCGGCGAGGCCGCCCGAGAGGCGGGCGTCGGTGACGTCCTTGACGCCGTAGTCGGCGAGCGGGGAGTCCGCGGCGGCGTGCTCCTCGGCCTTGGCGTCGATGCCCTTGTCGGCGGCGACCTTCTCCAGGCCGTCGGGGCTGGCGGAGGCGTAGAAGGAGACGAAGCCCGCGAGGACGAACGCGGTGACCAGGCCGGTGGCCCAGACCTTGCGGGTGGAGCGGGCGGCTACCGGGGCAGGGGTGGGGGTGGTGACCGGGGCGTCGACCAGTTTGCCGCCGACGCGGAGCTTGAGGGGGGTGGCGAGGCCGCGGACCCCGTGGACCAGGTCCGGGCGGACTGCGATCACGGCGCCGACGGTCAGCGCGGTGATGACGGCCTCGCCGATCCCGATCAGCGTGTGGACGCCGACCATCGCGGTGAGGACCTTGCCGATGGGGATGTCGGTGGTGCCGCCGACCGCGTAGATCAGGGTGAAGGCGCCGGCCGCGGCGGGTACGGAGACCAGCGCGGCGACGAAGGCCGCGGCGGTCGCGGAGCGGCGGGTGCGCGGGAGTATGCCGGTCAGTCCGCGGAACAGGGCGTACGCGACGACGGTGGTGATCACGCCCATCACCGTGATGTTCACGCCGAGTGCGGTGAGGCCGCCGTCGGCGAAGAGGATGCCCTGCATGAGGAGGACCATTGAGATACAGAGGACGCCGGTGTAGGGGCCGACGAGGATCGCTGCCAGCGCCCCGCCCAGGAGATGGCCGCTGGTACCGGCGGCGACGGGGAAGTTCAGCATCTGTACGGCGAAGATGAAGGCGGCGACGAGTCCGGCCAGTGGGGCCGTGCGTTCGTCGAGTTCTCGTCGGGCGCCACGGAGGCTGACGGCGACCGCGCCTGCGGCGACGACTCCCGCGACTGCCGAGACGGGTGCGTCGATGAATCCGTCGGGTACATGCATGGGAGGCTCCGCTTTCCTGCGTTCCTGGGGCGGGGTCAGAACCCACCAATGATAGAGCCTTGTTGCGCATCGCTTGCAAGAGCGGGTCTGTCACAACTACGCAGGCCCTCGCCAGGGTGCCCCTGGCGCAAAATATGGGACATTAGAGTGCAAAGCGCTACAAACAGGAGGAGCCGGCCCATGTCCCCCGTGATCGAAGAACACGCACGAGCCCGGCTCATCACCGACGGCCCCCTCACCCGCCCCGTCCCCGTCGACTTTCGGTACGACCCCGCCGACGAATCACCGACCGTCCACGTGAGCTTCGCCAGTGGGACGGACTGGGCGGTCGGCCGCGACCTGCTGGAGAGCGGACTCCGCTTCCCCACCGAACGCGGGAATGTGCGGGTCTGGCCCTGCGGACGCGCCCAGCTCATCGTGGAACTGCACTCGGCCGAGGGTGTCGAGGTGTTCCAGATCGACAACGCGCCGCTGATCCGCTTCCTGCACCGGACGTACGAGGTGACCGCGGCCCCTGCATGACGGAAGCATGATGGGAACATGACGGAAGCCCCCGTGCCGCTCGCACGGGGGCTTCCTGTCGCCCCGGTCCCCCGTCCCCACAGGTAACCGGTGCCGCCGGGGGCCGCGCTCCGCTCAAACGC
>NZ_JBSHFH010000046.1:0-67321 GCF_053617235.1 Streptomyces sp. NPDC055749
CCACCGTCAAGTCATCAGCGAAATGCCGATCACCAGTCGCGTCGGGCACATACTTCACACAGACAACGATCCTCAAGCTCACGCCGGCTCTCCTAGCTGATGCGATTCGTTGTCACGACAATATGGCACTCAGTACCCTCTCGCAAGGTACGTAGTGCCAATCGGTGCATTCCGGTGTTACGTTCCCGGCATGACTGAAGCGCGCAGAGGACGCAGGGCGGCAGCCGGCCCGGCATCCGGGGGTTCCCCCGTGAAGGTGCCCATGCGGGAGGCGCTTGCCGAAGCGGCTTTCCAGCTCTTCCTGGAGCGCGGCTACGAGCGGACCACGGTGGACGACATCGTGGCGCGGGCGGGTGTGGGGCGCCGTTCGTTCTTCCGGTACTTCCCGTCGAAGGAGGACGCGGTCTTCCCCGATCACGAGCGGTGCCTGGCCGATATGACCGCCCTGCTGGACGGTCGCGACGGCCCCGATCCGGTCGGCGCGGTGTGCGACGCGGCCAGGCTCGTGATGCGGATGTACGCGGCGAACCCCGAGTTCTCCGTACAGCGCTACGGGCTGACGCAGGAGGTGCCGGGTCTGCGCACCTACGAGCTGTCGGTGGTGCGCCGGTACGAGGGCACGCTCGCCGGCTATCTGCGCTGGCGCTGGGCGGAGGCTCCCGACGGCGGGCTGCGCGCCGAGGTGGTGGCCGCCGCGGTGGTGGCCGCGCACAACAACGCTCTGCGTTCATGGCTGCGTTCGGGCGGAGTGGGCGATGCCGAGGCGGCCGTCGACGAGGCCCTCGGGCTCGTGCGCGAGGTGTGGGGGAGCGCGGACGGTGGACCCGTCGCGGACAGGGGCGCCGATGCGGAGCCGCCGCAGGGCCGGGGCGGGCGCTCGGGCGGGGATTTCACCGTGGAGGCGGGCGAGGACGTGATCGTCATGGTGGCCTCCAGGTCGGCCCCGATGTGGCGCGTCGTGCAGCGGATCGAGGCGGCCATGGGGCAGTCGGAGCAGAAATAGGCACTGAGTACCTTTACCGCCAGGCACTCAGTGCCATATGGTGCGTGAGCGTCGCGCGATGGTGCGACGCCCAGCAGCCGAGTGCAGGGGGTCGAGACGTGTCCCAGCCAGGAAGCGGCACCGCTACGGCGGTGCGTGAGAGAACCGGTCTCATCTACCAGCGTTGTCGTTGGTGCGGCACGGCCTCCTTCCGGAGGCTCTTGTGCCCCGTATGCCAGTCGAGCGACCTGGAAGCGGAGTTGAGCGAGGGGCACGGGGTCGTGGTGCGGTCGACGGTGGTGCACCGCTACACCGAGTACGCGCGCAACGAATCCCTGGTCCGGTTCCCCGAGGGCTTCATGTTCCGTTGCCGCATCATTGGAACGGCGCCCCAACTGGTGTGGCCGGGAGCCCGGGTGCGCCCCGCGGCCGGTGCCGATCTCAGCACCGGAGAGGTCGTCCTCGAAACGGTCGAGCAGGTCGAACGCGATCCCTGGCGCTGAACTCCCGTACCGACGCGGGGCCTTCACCCGGCTGCCGCGTCACTCGGGAACCAGCACGACCCAGACCTGGCCGCGCGCGAATGTCATCGCCTTGCCGTCCTCGGTGGTGAAGTCCGTCGCCGACGCGGCGCCGTCCCGCTCCAACGTGACGTCGTAGGACTTGCCGTCGCGCAGTACGAGCGCCGAGCCGGACCCCACGGTCTCGGTGAAGGGCGAGGTGTTCCCCCACCGGTCCCGGAAGCGGGACGGACCCAGGGTCACGTCCTGGAGGACCACGGTGGCCGCTCCCAGTCGTTCCCCGGAGGCCGTACGGGACGGCTTGCCGTCCATGCCGACCAGCCATTCCTTCTGCTCCGGCGACCAGGAGAAGGTGAACCGCGCCGCCGGGTAGCTCACCGTGCGGCTGTCGGTCGGCTTCCCGCCGGCCGGTGCGGTGGCGAAGCGCATGCCGATGTCCTCGGCCGCGTTGATCTCGGAGGATTCGTGCGGGATGTCTCCGGGGCGCAGATACAGATTGTGCGGTGCCGGCCTGTCCTGGCTCCTGAAGTAGGCGTTCGGTGCCTTTGACGGCGGCAGCGCGTCGAGCGGAGCCGCCTCGATCGACGGCGTCAGCGCCGACTGGGCACCGGAGTACGCGAGGGTGGGCCGGTCGAACTGCCGGAGCAGTTCCAGATCCGTCTCGCGGGCGCTCCGTACGGGGCCGATCACGGACGGCACGTCGGAGGAGTAGACGGCGAGTATGCGGCTGAGCCCCGCCTCCACCTGCTCCACGTAGACGAGGTCGGCGTTCTCCAGTCCGGTCGGCGGCCGGGCAGGAGCAACGTTGTCGATCTTCACGGCGAGCACGTCGGCGCGCTCCGCGGATGCGGATGTCGGCGCGACCGGGCTGTCGGGAGAAGGGCTCGTTTCCCCTGTGCTCTGGCAGCCGCATGCCGCCCCGACGAGGAGCGCGAGGACGGCGAACGAGGCAGCGGCCGGTCTCTTCGTTCCAGAGGTGTGCATGACGGCCGCCCCTTTCGAGCCGGCTCGTCACACGGGCGCCGGCTGATGTCTGCTGCGGCGATGACTCTTCTGTCCATCATCACGCAGAAGACCGGCTGCCGGTTCCGCTGTTCCCCGATCGGCGCCCGCAACGCCTGTGGCCCGGACGGGGAGCAGTGCACCCGCCCGGGCCCGGCAGGCGGGGCTGTCACCGTCCGCCGGTACCGCCGTCCATCCCGTCGCCGTCCTGCTCGCTCTGGGCGATGAGCCGCTGGGCCTTCTGCTGGAGGCGCAGACGGTGCTCGGGATCGGTGGTGCGCTCAGCGGCCTGGCTCAACTCGCTTGCCTTCTGGCGCATTTGCTGGACGCGGCCCCTGGGGCCGGACGTGGCGCTCATGATCACTCCTGGGTTCAAGGGGAGCGGACAGTGCCAGAGAACCAGCCTCCTGTGCGGACTGCACCCCGTACCCTCACTCTCCGTGGTCAGGCGTGCTCACGGCCACTCCGCGCCTCCCTGTGCCGGTGGAGGACCGGCCGCCGATGCGATGCAGAAGACGGCTCCGCCGGGGTCGCGGAGCGTGGCGCCGTCCTCCAGGGCCGAGATCCGGCGTTCGACGACCAGGCCGCCGTACCGGACCGCCGTCGCCATCGCCGCCTCCACGTCCTGCACCGGGAAATGGATGTTCCAGCGCGGCCCGCGCCCCGGGACGGCCTCCGTGTTCTCGGCGCCCGCCGTGATCAGGGCGGCGACACGGCCGTCGTCGCGCAGCACCACGTCGTCGTGCTCGTAACCGACTTCGCAGCAGCCGGGACGCTCCGATGCCCAGTCGAGGATCTCGCCGTAGAACAGCGCGGCCTCGAACGGGTTGGGGGTCGTCAGGTCCAGCCACCAGGGGCGGTGCTGCCGCCAGGCCTCCCAGTCGGCCACGAGGCGCCCCTGCCAGACCCCGAACCGCGCACCCTCGCGATCGGCCGCGACCGCCGCCCGGCCGATGGGGAAGTCGATCGGCCCGACCGCGACCGTGCCCATGCGTTCCCGGATCCGCGCGGCGGCCACATCGGCGTCCGGGACGGCGAAGTACGGGGTCCAGTCGTTCGCGAGGTGCAGGGAGTCCGTCAGCTCCGCCACTCCGGCCGTCGGCACGCCGTCGGTGAGGGCCACACTGAACTCGTCGCCCAGGTCCGTGTCGCGGAAGGTCCATGCCAGAACGGCCCCGTAGAACTCCTGCGACGAGGCCAGATCACGCGTGGCGAGACTTGCCCAGCACGGCGCCCCGAGGCCCGAGGCGTCCGTTGTCGACCTCTGCTGCGGAGACCTCCGCCGCGGAGCCTCCTGCTGTGGATGCGAGCCGATCACGGTGCGTACACCTCCAGAGCGGACCGGCGCGACGCTTGCCCGGCCCTCGTGGGCGCCCGGGTGCGGCTGGTGCGGCACCTGCGGGCGCGGGCCGGGCGCGTGGCTGCCTGTCGTCGGGCTCCCGCCATGGACTTGTGAGTGAGTGTCCCGGCCGATGCCCAGCACGGCATGCGCGAAGCGCGGCCGGTCCTCGCGACCATGCTGCCCGAAGGCACCGGTCCGGGCCACTCGTGCGCCGCGCCTCCACTGCTGTCTTCCGGGTCGGCACGGTCTCGGCGGTCACCTGACCCGCAGCCCGGCGCGTCAGCTGCTGTGCTCGCGCTCCGCGGCCTCGACCTGGTGCAGTGTGCGCCCGGTACGGGCCGACCTCGCGTGGTACGGGTTGGGGGTGCCGGGCCTGTCGTGGACGGCCTTGTGGTCGTTCGCCTTGATCAGCATCCACGCCACCTGGCCCGCCCCCGGCACCTCGTCGCCCACCCGCAGGCGGGTGAGGGCGAATTCGCCGCGCAGTTTGGCACCGTCGAGCCAGAACGTCGCGTGACCGCGCTCCAGGGCCTCTTCGAACGAGACGGGCGTGCCCTGCTCGTCATGGCTGAGCGGCCGGTAGGTGCCCTGGTCCCAGACGATGACCGTGCCGCCCCCCTGCTCGTCCTGCGGAATGACGCCCTCGAACTCGCGGTACTCCAGGGGATGGTCCTGCGTGGGTACGGCCAGCCGCCTGTCCCGCGGATTGTCCGAGGGGCCCCGCGGGACAGCCCAGGATTTCAGTACGCCGCCGACCTCGAGCCGGAAGTCGAAGTGCATGCGGCGGGCGTCGTGGATCTGCACCACGAACCTGGGTGCGCCGGCCGTCGCCGCGTCGTTCCCGTGCTGCTGCGGACCCGTACCGGTCTGCCGTGCGCCGTCGGTGTTCATGCCAGGTCCTCCCGCCCGCGGTTGCTTCTTCCACTGTGCGGCCCGGGGCGGTGGACCGCACCGTGGTGAACCGGTGGCGGGACTCCGTATCAGCCGGTGTGCTCGGCGAGCACCGCGTCGGCCTCGGCCCGTGTGGTGTGCCACCACGTGGTGACGGGTTCGAAGACGCGGATTCCGTCCGGCATCCCGAGGGAAGCGGCGTCGAACGTCCGCCCGCGGTGCGCGGGATGCCCGGCGACGGTCACCTGGTCCACCAGCCGCAGCTCCGTCGAAGCGGGGTCCAGGGTGCGGACGGCCGCGTACGCGGACCTGCCCGCTCCCAGCCGGTACGGGGCGCTCTCGGTGTCCGGCACCGGCAGCGCCGGTCCGTCAAGGTCGCCGAAGACCACGGTGGGAATCCGGTCGACGACGCAGGGGCGCGCGCCCTGGTTGGTGACGCTGATCCGCACCACGTCCGCGACGTCGGGCGAGGCGGCGGCTGCCACCCTGAGAGCACTCTCCGCGCACATGGCGGGACCGGGCGCGGCAGCCGCCGGAGCGGCGGACGTGGCCAGCAGGGCGAGGACGGCCGCGGATGAAGCGGCGAGAGCAGGACGGATACGCATCGGATTTCCCCGTTCGTCGGCATCGGCCCGACCAGCATCCACCGCGGACGGGCGGTCTGCCTGATATGACGCGCATGCCCGGCAATCGGTTGTGGCGAATGAACCAACCGGGCCGTGACGGGCGTCAGTCGTCGTCCTGTTCCTCGTCCCTCTGCTTCCTGTCCTTCTGGTGGTCCTGCTGGCCCTCGCCCTGCGAGCCGTCGGTGGAGTAGCTCTCCTGCGGCACGGTTTCCTGGGTGGGTGCGTCCTCGGACGGCGTCACCGGCCCGGTCGTCCCGGTGGGGTCGGTGGCCGGCGTATCCGCCGAGCTGGGGTCCGGGGCGAACAGGACCATCCCCAGGTAGACGGCGGCGATGAAGGCGGCCGTCCCGGCGATGGCGCTGGCCACCCGCGGCCTTCGCCGGATCGCCTCACGGGTGCTGCGTCCGCGGGCGGGCGCGGGTGCACGTCTTCGGCCGGTCGCCTGCGGCAGCCGGTACGTCGTGGGACCCGCGGAACCGCCCGCGGTGTCGGGCCCGGTCCCGGTCCACTGCGCACCGGTGGCCATCGGAGAGGTGAGCGGCCCCCGCGCCGGGGGAGGCGGGGGCGCGTGTACCCGACCTGCGGGGGCTGCGTGCGGCGGCAAGGGCTCCGGACGCCCGCGCCAGGCGTCGGTGCGGAACCAGTCGGACACCTGCTGGGCTCCGGGCCGTTCCTCGGGCTGCTTGGCGAGCAGGCTCAGCAGATACGTGTCGAACGCGGCGGAGATGTCCACGCCCCGCTGCCGCAGCGGCACGGGAGGGGTGTCCACATGCTGATAGAGCGTCGCGGTCGCCGTATCGGAACGGAACGGCGGGTGGCCGACGAGGAGTTGGTAGATCACACAGCCGAGGGAGTACATGTCCGAGGCCGAGTCGGCCGTACGGCCGAGCGCGCGCTCCGGGGCCAGATAGAGGCTGGTGCCCACGATCTGTCCTGCGGTGGTCAGCGCCGTGGCGGGATCGTCGACGAACTGGGCGATCCCGAAGTCGCCAATTTTGACCGACCCTTCGGAGTCCAGCATCAGATTTCCCGGCTTGATGTCGCGGTGGACGACACCCTGTCGGTGGGCGGCGGCCAGACCGGCGGCCGCCTCGCCCGCGATCCGGGCCACCTGCTCCGGATGGACCGTCTCCTGGGCCGCGAGCAGATCACTGAGGCTCCGGCCCTCGACCAGCTCCATCACGAGATAGAAGCGGTCCTCCCACGCCCCGAAGTCGAACACGGCCACCAGGTGAGGGTGGCTCAGCCGCGCCGCGGTCTGCGCCTCCAGACGGAACCGGGCTGCCGACGACACGTCGTCGCGGTCGCCCAGCAGGAGTTTCACGGCGACGGCCCGGCCGAGCACCTCGTCCGTCGCACGCCACACCTCGCCCATGCCACCGCGGCCGATAGGGGATATCAACCGGTACCGATCAGCTACCAGCACCTGTGCACCAATCTCGAACTGTGGCCTGCTTCGACGGGCAAGGATATCGGCCTGCGGGAACGCAGTTGGCACCGGTGACCGCTGCCCGTGGACGGGAAGCGCTGGTGGGGGCGGCAATCAGCCATTCGGTACGGAGTTCCCGGGGCCGCCCGCCCGGAGCAGCCACCCATAGGCGGCCTCGGCCGTGAACTCGCCCTGCCCGCCCGCGAAGAGCAGATCCGCCGCCAGGAACGCCGGGTCACCCGCCGTGGCGGTCACATAGGGGACCGCCAGACAGCGCATCCCCGCCGCGCGCGCAGCCGCCGCGCCCGGAGCCGCGTCCTCCAGGACGACACAGTCGGCCGGTTCGGCGCCCAGGCGCCGCGCGGTCTCCAGGAACACGTCGGGCTCCGGTTTGCCGTGCGGGACCTCCTCGGCGGAGACGTACAGGGGGATGTACGCGGCCAGGCCGGTGACGGCGAGAACGGCCCCGATCGCCTTCCGGGACGAACCCGAGGCCACGGCCATCGGGACACCCGCACCGTGCAGGCGCTCCACGAGCCCGCGCATCTCGGGGTAGACCTCGGTGGAGGAACCGGCCAGTTCGAGATAGAGGGCGTTCTTGCCGGCCAGCAGTTCGTCGACCGACGCCGTGATCCCGTACTCGGCGCGCAGCGCGGTCAGCGTCTCCCGGGTGCCGATCCCGATGAAGCGGGTGTGGTGCTCCCAGCTGAAATCCGCCACCCCGTACCGGGCGAGGAGGCGGCGGCCCGCCTCGTAGTAGTTGGGCTCGCTGTCCACGAGTGTGCCGTCGAGATCGAAAATGACCCGGGGGACCTGGGTGTGCGTTGAACTCATGGCTCCCAGCATGCCGGGCGGACGATCAGTCCGCGCCGCCGGCCGTCCGTCCCACCGCTTCGACCAGGGGCAGCACCCGGTGCGCCACGCGCTCGCGCAGCGCCACCTCCGTACGGGTCCTGACCACGCCCGGGAGCTGGATGAGCTGCTGGATCAGATCCTCCAGATGCCCGTTGTCCCGGGCGACGACCCGGGTCAGCAGATCGCCGCCGCCCGTCGTCGAGAACGCCTCGATGATCTCCGGGACGGCGGCGAGGGCCTCGCCCACCTCGTCCAGGTGCCCCTGGGTGACCT
Source organism: Streptomyces sp. NPDC055749 (assembly GCF_053617235.1). NCBI lineage: Bacteria > Bacillati > Actinomycetota > Actinomycetes > Kitasatosporales > Streptomycetaceae > Streptomyces > Streptomyces sp. NPDC055749. The sequence goes on from NZ_JBSHFH010000046.1 coordinate 7,922, forward strand.
CCAGGTGGACGAAGGCGAGCACGGGGTGGCCGAGGGCGGCGGGGGAGAGGGCGGGTCCCGTACCGGTGATCACGCCGTCGCGCTCCAGGCGGTCGAGCCGCGCCTGGAGCGTGCCGCGTGCGATCCCCAGGATGCGCGCGTACTCCCGCACGCTGGTGTGCGGCTGCTCGATCAGCAGGCGCAGAATGCGGGTGTCGAGAGTATCCACACCCATGACCCGTTGGCCTCTTCCTGGCTCGGCGAAACGTATCTCGACTGTACCAATGGCACAGCGAATGCTCGTCGGGCGCGGAACAGGGTGGTTTCCCCCGGCGTCAGGACCGAGGGGCGCGGTACGCCTTCGGGAGCTTGAAGCCGCGCTCGGTCATCACGGTGCGCAGCCGGTCGGGATAGTCGGTGATGATGCCGTCGACCCCGTCGTCGATCAGCTTGTTCATGGTGGCGGTGTCGTCGACCGTCCACGGGATCACCTTCATCCCGGCCGCGTGTGCCTTGGCCACCATCGCCCTGGTCACGTACGGCTGATAGCCCGGGTCGTTCACCGTGCCGCCCTGGGGGCTGCCGTGAACGGGTGAGACGGCGTCCGCGTCGAAGGACTTGGTGGCGGCCACGAGGTCGCCGCCGAAGTCGTCGATGTCCAGCCCGCCCAGCCAGGGCGACTTGCCTTCCATACCGGCCTGCAGGAACTGCTGTCCGTTGGTCAGGGCCACGATCGGCAGCCGCGGTTCGACCTGCCGCATGCGCATGAGCGCGCCCCAGTCGAAGCTCTGGACGGTCACCTGACCGAGAACACCGGCCTTGCGCACCTCGTCGGCCACGACCTGGACGAACTGCTCGCGCGGGGCGGTCTCGTGCGGAGCACCGGCCTCGACCTTCGTCTCGACGTTCATCGTGACCTTGTGGGCCTTGTACCGCTCGACGAGGCCGAAGACCTCGGACAGCAGCGGCATCTTCGCGCCGGGGCTCGGACGCTGTCCCGGGAACTGGGGAAGGGTCTGGGAGCCGCAGTCCAGTGTCCGTACCTGGGCGAGTGTGAGGCCGACGATGTACTTGCCGACGTACGGGTACTGGGGGTCTCCCGCGAAGGCCGGGCCCGTGTCGCGGCATTTCGTCGCGGCGATCCGGCGGTCGTGGGTGACGACCGCCTTGCCGTCCTTGGTGATCTGCACGTCGAGTTCCAGTGTGCTGACCCCCGTTTCGAGCGCGTTGGAGAACGACGCGAGGGTGCTCTCGACGACGAGCCCGAGTCCTCCGCGATGGGCCTGCAGATCGAACGCGTGACGCTGGCCCTGCATGCCGCTCTCGGTGGCCGCCGCGGAGCCGGCGGGAGTCACCGCCCCGATGGCCGCGAGAGCGACGAGTGTGGAGGCCACGAGCCTGAGCCGCGCGGAGCGCCGGGAGAGAGGGGGCAAGGGGTGGAACTGCATGCCGTGTCCTTCGGGGGGATGACTGAAGCCGAATTCGTGGTCCAAGGTTCAACGGTGCCGTGGTCTGCCGGGCCGACGCCAGAGGTCTGCACGGTGTCCGCCCGGTGACGGTTGCACCGGGCGGGCATGCCGAATCCGAGCCGCGCCTAAAATGGTTGCCGTGGACGGGTTCAGCCGGTTCTTCGCCGGGCTCCGCCGCGCCGGCCGACCGTCGGGCTCACGCTCCCTGTTCGGCATACGAGGGGTCGCGGGCCGGGTCTTCGCGCTGATGCTGGGCCTCGTCGTTCTGGTCGTCGCCGCCGCGGCCGTGTCACTGGTGCTCCAGGGCAGGCGCGACAGCGGAGAGTCCGCAGAGAGCCGCTCCCTCGCCATCGCGCAGGCGTTCGCCTACTCCCCGGGGCTCGTCGCCGCACTCGAAGGCCCGGATCCGACAGCGGCACTGCAGCCGCCGGCCGAGGCCACGCGCAAGGAGACCGGGGTCGAGTACGTCGTCGTGTCCGACAAAAACGGCTTCCGCTACACGCACCCCGACCCCGCGCTGATCGGCAAGCACATCCTCGGCCCGTACAAGGAGGCGGCTGCGGGTCACCCCTTCACCCGGACCTTCACGGGGAGCCGGGGACCCGCCGTGAACTCCGTCGTCCCCGTCCTGCGGGACGACGGATCCGTCGCCGGACTCGTGTCCGTGGGGATCACCGTCGAGACCGTGAACCGCCTGGCCGACCGCGACGTTCCGGTGTTCCTCGGCGCGGCGGCGGCCGCGCTCCTCTGCGCCGCGGGCGGAGCCGCCCTGGTGAGCCGGCGGCTGTCACGCCAGACGCATGGCCTCGGCCCCGTCGAGATGACGCGGATGTACGAGCACCACGACGCCGTACTGCACTCCGTCAGGGAGGGTGTGCTCATCGTCGGGGCCGACGGCAGACTGATGCTCGTCAACGACGAGGCCCGCCGCCTCCTCGGTCTCGCGGCCGGCACCGAGGGCCGTCCCGTGACGGAGCTCGGCCTCCCGGCCGACGTCACCGCCCTCATCGCCTCCGGCCGTACGGTCACGGACGAGGTGTGGCGGGCGGGAAACCGGGTGCTGGCCGTCAACCTCCGCCCCACCGGCGCGGCCGACGGCGCTTCCGGCACCGTCGTCACCCTGCGGGACACCACGGAGCTGCGGGCGGTGACCGACAGGGCCGAGGAGGTGGGCGAGCGCCTGCTGCTCCTCTACGAAGCGGGGGCCAGGATCGGCACCACCCTCGATGTGCGGCGCACCGCGGAGGAGCTGACCGAGGTGGCCACTCCCCGGTTCGCCGACGCCGCCACGGTCGACCTCGCGGAACCCGTACTGCGCGGCGACCAGCCCCCGTCGTCCGGGAGGACGGCGGCCGACATGCGGCGCACCGCCGTGTCGGCCCCCGGCCCCGACCCCCCGTTCTACGAGGTCGGCCGGCTGGTCGGCGTACTGCCCGCAGCTTCGGAGTATCTGAGCGGCGCCAGGCGCCACACCCTGCCGATCGCCGATTCCACGGTGCTGGGCCGGCACAAGGTGGAGCCCGGACAGGTCGAAAGGATCGAGCGGAACGGATACCGATCGCTGCTGACGGTTCCGCTGCACGCCCGAGGGGTCGTGCTCGGCATGGTCAACTTCTGGCGCCGGGACGGCTCGGAGCCCTTCGACGACGACGACGTGTCGTTCGGCGAGGAGCTCGCCGCCCGGGCCGCTGTCTGCATCGACAACGCCCGCCGCTACACCCGCGAGCACGAGACGGCGGTGACCCTGCAGCGCAGCCTGCTGCCTCGCGGGCTGCCCGAGCAGAGCGCCCTCGACGTCGCGTACCGCTATCTTCCGGCCACGGCAGGTGTCGGCGGCGACTGGTTCGACGTCATCCCGCTGCCCGGGGCACGGGTCGCGCTGGTCGTCGGCGACGTGGTCGGTCACGGCCTGCACGCCGCCGCCACCATGGGCAGACTGCGCACGGCGGTGCAGAACTTCGCCATGATGGACCTGCCCGCCGACGAACTGCTCGCCCGTGTCGACGAACTCGTCGTACAGGTGGACAGCCACGATCCGGACTCCGTCGGTGACGCGGGGATCACCGGCGCCACCTGCCTGTACGCGATCTACGATCCGGTCGGCGGCAGCTTCTCCCTCGCCAAGGCCGGGCATCCGGGACCCGCCCTCGTCCTGCCGGACGGCACAGCGGCCTTCCCCGACGTGCCGGCCGGCCTGCCGCTCGGTATCGGTGGCATGCCGTACGAGGCCGTCGACCTTCCCGTACCGGAGGGCAGCCGCCTCGTCCTGTTCACGGACGGGCTCGTCGAGACGAGGGAACGCGATATCGGCGCCGGGCTGGAACAGTTGCGCGCCGTCCTGGGCGGCGGTGTGCGAACCCCCGACCGGACGTGTGCCGCGCTGCTCGACGCGATGCTGACCTCCTCCCCGGCGGACGACGTCGCTGTCCTGGTCGCGGGAACGCGCGTCTTCGCCCCCGAGAGGGTCGCCGTCTGGGACGTGGAGCCCGAGGACTCGGCGGTTGCCGTTGTCCGCAAGGGAGTTGCCCGGCAGCTGTCGGCGTGGGGGTTCGACGAGGAGGCCTTCACCACCGAGCTGATCCTCAGCGAACTCGTCACCAACGCCATCCGTTACGGACGCCCGCCGATCCGCGTCCGGCTGCTGTACGAGCGGTCCCTGATCTGCGAGGTCTCGGACGGCAGCAGCACCGCGCCGCATCTGCGGTACGCCGCGACCACCGACGAGGGTGGCCGCGGACTGTTCCTCGTGGCGCAGTTCTCCTCGCGCTGGGGGACGCGCTACACGGACCGGGGCAAGGTCATCTGGTCGGAGCAGACCCCCGACGCGATGTAGGTAACGGAAGCGTAACGGGTCTGGTCCAAGATTTGGGTACGGTTCACGCACTGATCCCCAACGGGACGTCACGCGATCACCGCGGTTCACGAATCTGTGCGGGACGCCGGGTATCCCGCCCGGCAATCCGGAAATCCCCCCGAACCCGGAGGATCACGTGCCCGTACCCCGTTCCGCGCGTACCGTTCTGGCCGCCGCAGTCGTAGCGGCCGTCGCTCTGCCCCTCGGCTCCCTGGCCCATGCCGCCGAAGAGGGCAACGCCCCCGCGTACGCCGGTCTGCCGTCCGGCACCAAGCAGGCCAAGACGCTCGTCATCGGCGTCGACGGCGCGGCGTTCGACGCCTTCGCCCGCGCCGAGGTCCCGCACCTCAGGAAGCTGATGGCCGACGGCCTGACGGCGCGGAGCAACCTGTTCGCCAACCCCATGGCCCCGACCGTCTCCGGCGCCGCCTGGTCGAGCATCGCCACCGGAGTGTGGCCCGACAAGCACAATGTGAGGGACAACAACTTCACCGCGCCCAACTACGCGCAGTACCCCGACTACGCCACCCGCCTGGAGACCGCGGACCCCGCCACCTCCACGCTGGTCGTCGGCACCTGGAGCCCCATTCCCCAGAAGGTGTTCGGCGCCAGGACCGATCTGCGGATCGCCGGCGGCAACGACGCGGGCACCACCACCAAGGCCGAGGACTACCTCCGTAACGGCAACCCGGACAGCACCTTCGTCCACCTCGACGAGGTCGACGGCGCCGGCCACGCGAGCGGCACAGGCAGCGACCTGTACCTCAAGGCACTGGGCACGGCCGACGCGCAGATCGGCCGGCTGCTCGACGCGGTCACGTCCCGGCCCACGTACGCGCAGGAGGACTGGCTCGTCGTCGTCACCTCCGACCACGGCCACACGCCGACCGGCGGCCACGGCGGCAACTCTCCCGGCGAGCGCGGCACCTTCGTGATCGCCACGGGCAACGACATCGAGCCCGGCTCGGTCCGTCACGACGTCAAGATCACCGACATCGCGCCCACCGTGCTCCGCCACACCGGCGTCGCCACCGACCCGGCGTGGAACCTCGACGGCACGGCCCTCAGCAAGCTGAAGCGGGACTCCTTCGACAAGCTGCGCGACTCCCTGCGCCCCGCGGCCGACGAGACGAAGCCCCCGGCCGGAGTCACGGGCTGGACGACGACCGCCCCCAAGGGCTGGTCCATCGACAACTCGAAGATGCCGGCAGGCGGTGTCACCGAGTGGCGCGGCTGGTCGTTCGCGACCGACGAGTTCTGGACCAACACGGATCTCGGCCAGGGCCGCGAGACCAATGTGCGTGCCAGGAACGTCTTCGCGGTCGCCGACTCCGACGAGTGGGACGACAAGGCGCACGGCGAGGGCCAGTTCGACTCGACACTGGTCAGCCCCGTCCACCGGCTCAACGGTGCGGCCGGGGCGACCGTCTCGTACGCCACCAACTACCGCGTCGACGGGCCGCAGACGGGCGATGTGTACGTCGCCTACGACGGCGGCGAGCCGCAGCTCGTCAAGTCCTACCGGGCGAACGCCAACACGTTCGAGCGCCTGGACCTGAACGTCCCGGCCGGGGCCGGGACCGCGCAGCTCAGCTTCCGGTACACGGGCACCAACAGCGCCTTCTGGACGGTCGACCAGGTCGCGTTCGAGCAGCCCAAGCCGTAGTACGGGCACCGGCCGGGCCCGCGCAGGGCACCGGCCGGTCCCACTGCCCGTCGCACGGGTCAGAAGTCGAACTCGTCGATGTTGGACTTGTCGAAGACCGTCGGCTCGCCGGGGGAGACGACGCCGTCCTCGCCTAGGGTGAAGCTGCCCAGGTCTCCGGCGGTGAAGGTCTCGCCCTTCCTGCCGGTGATCCGGCCCGATTCGAGGGCGACAGCGGCGTGCGCGGCGAGGGAGCCGAGCTTGGCCGGGTCCCACAGCTCGAACGCGTCGACCGTGCCGTTCTTCACGTAGGCGCGCATGTCGTTGGGTGTGCCGAGACCGGTGAGCTTGACCTTGCCCTTGTACTTGGACCCGGCCAGGTACTGGGCGGCGGCCTTGATGCCGACGGTGGTGGGGGAGACGATGCCCTTCAGGTCCGGGTACTCCTGGAGCAGGCCCTGGGTCTGCTGGAACGACTTCTGGGCGTCGTCGTCCCCGTACGCGATCTTGACAAGCTTGATGTCCTTGTACGCGGGCTTCTTCAGCTCGTCCTTCATGTAGTCGATCCAGGTGTTCTGGTTCGTCGCGGTCTGGGCGGCGGAGAGGATCGCGATCTCGCCCTTGCCGCCGATCTGCTGGGAGAGCAGCTCGATCTGGGTGCGGCCGAGAGCTTCGGCGCCGGCCGGGGAGACGAAGACCTGACGGCAGTCCTTGTCGGTGTCGGAGTCGTAGGTGACGACGCTGACGCCGTTGCTCATGGCCTGCTTGAGCGCGGTGCACAGGGCGCCCGGGTCCTGTGCGGAGACGGCCATGGCGTCGACCTGCTGCTGGGTGAGGGTGTTGACGTAACTGACCTGGCCGGCGGTGTCGGTGCCGCTGCTCGTGCCGACCTCCTTGTAGGTCGAACCGAGCTCCTGAAGCGCCTTCTTGCCGCCGTTGTCGGCGCTGGTGAAGTACGGGTTGTTGACCTGCTTGGGCAGGAAGGCGACGGTGAGGCCCTTCTTGGTCTCCGCGTTCGGGTCGGCCTTGCCCGCGGCTGCGGTGCCGCTGTCGTCGGATGCGGAGTCCTTGGTGGTGCCGCCGCAGGCGGTGGCCCCGAGGGCGAGGACGGTGGCGGTGGCGAGCGCGAGGGTCAGCCGACGTGATCTGGCGGAACTGCCGAACATGGGAGGTCCTTTACCTGTGCGGGCGGGAGGAGGGGTTTACGTACGGGAGGAGTTACGGGGACGGGACCGTCAGGGGCGGGACCGCGGCGGTTCTCCTCCGTGCCCGGGCCCGGGAGACCTGCCGGCCGACCCGAGGCGCGAGAACGGAGATCACCAACAGGACCCCGGTGGCCACGATCTGGGACTGGGCGGACACATTCAGCAGGCTCATCGCGTTCTGCAGCGTGCCGAGCAGGAACACCCCGGCTATGGCGCCGCCGATGGTGCCCTTGCCGCCGTCGAAGTCGATGCCGCCGAGCAGCACGGCAGCGATCACGGACAGTTCGAGCCCGGTGGCGTTGTCGTAGCGGGCACTGGCGTAGTGCAGGGTCCAGAAGACCCCCGTAAGGGCGGAGATCACACCCGTGGACACGAACATCGCCAGCTTGAGCCGCTTGACGCGGACGCCCGTGAAGCGGGCGGCCTCCTCGGAGGCGCCGATCGCGAACAGGGAACGGCCGACAGGCGTGGCGTGCAGCACGACGACGGCGATCGCCAGCAGCATGACGAAGGGGACGACGGCGTACGGGAGGAAGGTGTCCCCGAACCGTCCCGCACCGAAGTCCAGGTACTGGGTGGGGAAGTCGGTCACTGAGTCGGAGCCGAGGACGATCTGTGCGATGCCCCGGTAGGCGGCGAGCGTCCCGATCGTGACGGCCAGCGACGGGAGTCCGAGCCGGGTGACGAGCAGCCCGTTGACCAGGCCGCACACCACTCCGAGCAGGACGCACAGCGGGATGATCGTCTCGATCGCCATGCCCGCGTTCCAGAGCGCGCCCATCACCGCACTGGACAGTCCGGCGGTGGAGGCGACGGACAGGTCGACCTCGCCGGACACCACGAGCATCGCCATCGGCAGCGCGATCAGGGCGATGGGCAGGGTGTTGCCGATCAGGAACGAGATGTTCAGCGCGTTGCCGAAGTTCTCGACGAAGGAGAACGAACAGATCAGCAGCACGACCAGCAGGAGGCCGACCGAACTGTCCCAGCGCACCGCGCCGCCGAGGCGGGCGAGAACGGGGGACTTGGCGGTGTTGTCAGGCATGGCGGGCACTCCTCGTCTTCGCGGCCTTCTTGCGCAGGGCTCCGGCAACGCGCAGCGCCAGGATCCGGTCGACGGCGATGGCGAGCAGCAGCAGGAATCCGTTGATGGCGGTGACCCAGACCGAACTCACGCCCAGGGCGGGGAGCACACCGTTGATGGACGTCAGCAGTACGGCGCCCAGCGCTGCGCCGTAGACGGAGCCGGCCCCACCGGTGAAGGCCACACCGCCGACCACGACCGCGCTGACCACGATGAGCTCGTAGCCGTTGCCCGTATTGGAGTCGACGTTGCCGAAGCGGGCGAGATACAGCGCGCCGGCGAGTCCGGCGAGAGCGCCGCAGACCACGTACGCGGTCATGATGCGGGCCCGGACCGGGACACCGGCGAGCCGTGCGGCCTCCGGGTTGGACCCCAGTGCGTACATGTCCCGCCCGCTGCGGAAGTTGCGCAAGCAGTAGGCCACGACGACCAGGACGGCCAGGGTGAGGAGCGCGAGGTAGGGCACCACGGAGATGCCGTCGTGTCCCAGGTCGACGAAGCCGGCGGGCAGGTCGTCGGCGGTGATCTGGCGGGAGCCGACCCAGATGGAGTCGACGCCGCGGATGATGTAGAGGGTGCCCAGCGTCACCACCAGGGCGGGCACCTTCCCCAGACTCACCAGTGCGCCGTTGAGCGCGCCGAACAGTGCACCGAGGCCCACGGCCAGGAGGACCGCGACGAGCGGACTGCCGCCGTCCTGGAGGTAGACGCCCGAGGCGAACGCGGAGATCCCCAGTACGGAGCCGACCGACAGGTCGACGTTGCGGGTGATCACCACCATGGCCTGGCCGACCGCGACCAGCACCAGGATGGTCGCGTTCAGCATCAGGTCCTTGACGCCCTGCTGGGACAGGAACTGGCTGTTGGACAGTTGCGTGGCCCCGAGCATCAGCACGAGTACGCCGATCACGGCCAGTTCGCGGGCCTTGAACACCTTGTCCATGAGCCGCCGTGCGGCGACGGACTCGGGCGCGACGCCCTGCCGCACCGGCTCGGTGGTCGTCGTCATGACGCCTTCCTCTCTCGGCCGCTGCGGCCCGTCGCGGCTGCCATGACGGTTTCCTCGGTCGCCTGCGACCGGGGGATCTCGGCGGTGATGCGGCCCTCGTGCATCACCAGGACCCGGTCGGCCATGCCGAGGATCTCCGGCAGATCGGAGGAGATCATCAGCACCGCCACGCCGTCGGCGGCGAGCGAGGACAGCAGCCGGTGCACCTCCGCCTTGGTGCCCACGTCGATGCCGCGGGTCGGCTCGTCCACGATCAGCACCTGGGGAGCCGTGGCGAGCCACTTGGCCAGCACGACCTTCTGCTGGTTTCCGCCCGAGAGCGTCCCCACGACGTCGGCCAGGCGTGCGTACTTCACCTGGAGCCTGGTGGTCCAGTCCACGGCGCGGCTGCGCTCGGCCCGACGGTGCATCAGCCCGGCCCGGGAGGTGGCGGCGAAGCCGGTGAGCCCGATGTTCCTCTCGATGGACATGTCCATCACCAGGCCCTGCGCGCGGCGGTCCTCGGGCACCAGGGCGAGACCGGCCGCCATGGCCACGCTCGGAGCCCCCGGCGGAAGCTTCCGGCCGAGCACCTCGACCTCACCGCCGTCGAACCGGTCCACGCCGAAGACGGCCCGGGCCACTTCGCTGCGGCCCGCCCCGACCAGACCGGCGAGCCCGAGGATCTCGCCGCGGCGCACCTCGAACGACACATCGGTGAAGACGCCTTCGCGGGTCAGACGGCGCACGCTGAGGGCGACCTCGCCGATTCGGGTCTCCTGCTTGGGGTAGAGCTCCGCCAGATCGCGGCCGACCATGCGGCGCACCAGGCCGTCCTCGTCGAGGGCGGCGAGCGGCTCGCTCGCGATCCACGCGCCGTCCCGCAGTGTGGTGACCCGCTGGCAGAGCTCGAAGATCTCCTCCAGGCGGTGCGAGATGAACAGCACCGCCGAACCCTGCTCGCGCAGCGTCCTGACGACGCCGAACAACCGGGCGACCTCGCTGCCGGTAAGCGCCGCCGTCGGCTCGTCCATGATCAGCACACGGGCGTCGAAGGAGAGCGCCTTGGCGATCTCCACCAACTGCTGGTCGGCAATGGAGAGACCGCGGGCGGGCTGGTCGGGGTCGAGGGCCACACCGAGGCGGGCGAAGAGTTCGGCCGCGGCCTGCCTGACTGCCCGGTGGTCCACTCTGCCCAGAGAGCGCCGGGGCTGCCGGCCGATGAAGATGTTCTCGGCCACGGACAGGTCGGGGAAGAGCGTCGGCTCCTGGTAGATCACCGCGATGCCCGCGTCACGGGCATCCGCTGGGCTGTGGAAGTCCACCGGCCTGCCGTCGAGCAGGACCGTCCCGGTGTCCGGACGGTGCACGCCCGCGAGAGTCTTGATCAAGGTGGACTTGCCCGCGCCGTTCTCGCCCGCCAGGGCGTGGGCTTCGCCCGCGTACAGGCGCAACGAGACGCCACGCAGGGCCCGGACGGCGCCGAAGCTCTTACTCACTCCCTCCAGGGCGAGCACCGGAGTGGTCTCCGGTTCAGGATGAGTCATGAGTTCTCTCCAGTACGTGTGCCAAGCGGAAACCCGGTTATGAAATGTTTCAATGGGGTTGCCGGGAAGCTAGCTCCAGGCCGCCCGGGGCGTCAAGAGGTTGGGCCAACAGGTGCGCCGAGCGCGACAGGAGTCCTTGACGGCAACAGAGTCACGAGCTAACTTCTGCGGCATCCTGAATCGATTCACGCAATCGGGTCACTGCGCCCCGGCGACGGGGCCACTTGCGCATCCAGAGGTGGACATGCCTGACATCACTGCTGTGAAAACCGCACTCGCCGACCAGCGGGTCGAGACGCCTTCCTGGGGTTACGGCAACTCCGGAACGCGTTTCAAGGTGTTCGCGCAGCCCGGCGTGCCCCGGACGCCGCGCGAGAAGCTGGACGACGCCGCGAAGGTGCACGAGTTCACCGGCATCACCCCGCGTGTGTCGCTGCACATCCCCTGGGACAAGGTGGACGACTACACGGCGCTGGCCGGGCACGCCAAGGACCGCGGCCTGGAACTGGGCGCAATCAACTCCAACGTCTTCCAGGACGACGACTACAGGCTCGGCAGCGTCTGCAACCCGGACGCCGCTGTACGGCGCAAGGCGCTCGCCCACCTCCTCGAGTGCGTCGACATCATGGACGTCACCGGCTCCCGCGACCTGAAGCTGTGGTTCGCCGACGGCACCAACTACCCGGGCCAGGACGACGTCGCCGCCCGTCAGGACCGTCTCGCCGAGGCTCTCCAGGCCGTGTACGAGCGCCTGGGCGAGGAGCAACGGATGCTGGTGGAATACAAGTTCTTCGAGCCCGCCTTCTACACCACGGACGTTCCCGACTGGGGCACCGCGTACGCGCACTGCCTGAAGCTCGGAGAGAAGGCGCAGGTCGTCGTGGACACCGGGCACCACGCGCCCGGCACCAACATCGAGTTCATCGTGGCCGTCCTGCTCCGCGAGGGAAAGCTCGGAGGCTTCGACTTCAACTCCCGCTTCTACGCCGACGACGACCTGATGGTCGGCTCGGCCGACCCCTTCCAGCTCTTCCGGATCATGCACGAGGTCATCAGGAACGGCGGCCTGGACCCGGCGACCGGCGTGGCTTTCATGCTGGACCAGTGCCACAACATCGAGGCGAAGATCCCGGCGGTCATCCGCTCGGTGATGAACGTCCAGGAGGCCACCGCCAAGGCGCTGCTGGTCGACGCCGATGCGCTGGCCGCGGCGCAGGCGGCAGGCGATGTCCTGGCCGCCAACGCCGTCCTGATGGACGCGTACAACACCGATGTGCGGCCTCTGCTGGCGGAGGTCCGTGAGGAGAAGGGGCTGAGCCCCGACCCCGTCGCCGCCTACCGCGCCAGTGGCTGGCAGGAGCGGATCTCCGCCGAACGCGTGGGCGGCGAGCAGGCCGGCTGGGGCGCGTAACCGCCGGTCGTACGTCCTCCGAGTCCCCTCGCCACCTCATCCCGAAGTCCCGAAATCCCGAAGGAAAGATCATCATGGCCTCCGCCATTCATCCTGAAGTCGCCGGGCTCCTGGCGCGCTCGCACCGGCTGGGTTCCGACCCGCGCAACACCAACTACGCGGGCGGGAACACGTCCGCCAAGGGCATGGCCCCGGACCCCGTCACCGGCGGCGAGGTGGCGCTGCTGTGGGTGAAGGGCTCCGGCGGCGACCTGGGAACCCTGAAGCCCGAAGGACTGGCCGCACTGCGCCTGGACCGGCTGCACGCGCTGAAGGCCGTCTACCCGGGAGTCGGGCGCGAGGACGAGATGGTCGCCGCGTTCGACTACTGCCTGCACGGCAAGGGCGGCGCCGCGCCGTCCATCGACACCGCCATGCACGGCCTGGTCGACGCGGCACACGTCGACCACCTCCACCCCGATTCCGGGATCGTGCTGGCCTGCGCGGCCGACGGCGAGAAGCTGACCGCCGAGTGCTTCGGCGACAAGGTCGTGTGGGTGCCCTGGCGCCGCCCCGGGTTCCAGCTCGGCCTGGACATCGCCGCGATCAAGGAAGCCAACCCGCAGGCCATCGGCTGCATCCTGGGCGGCCACGGCGTCACCGCCTGGGGCGCCACCTCGCAGGAGTGCGAGGCCAACTCGCTCCACATCATCCGGACCGCCGAGGCGTTCCTCGCCGAGAAGGGCCGCGACGAGCCGTTCGGCCCGGTCCTCGACGGATACGAGCCGCTGCCCGGGACGGAGCGACGGGCCCGCGCCGCCGCGCTCGCCCCCCACGTCCGCGCCGTCGCGTCCGCGGACTTCGCCCAGGTCGGCCACTTCACCGACTCCGAAGCGGTGCTGGACTTCCTCTCCCGCACCGAGCACCCGCGGCTCGCGGCGCTCGGCACCTCCTGCCCGGACCACTTCCTGCGTACGAAGGTCCGCCCGCTCGTCCTCGACCTGCCGGCGGACGCACCGCTGGAGCAGGCCGTCGCACGGCTGAAGGAACTGCACACCGCCTACCGCGAGGAGTACCGCGCGTACTACGAGCGGCACGCCACGGCGGACTCGCCCGCGCTGCGCGGTGCGGACCCCGCGATCGTCCTGGTGCCGGGCGTGGGCATGTTCTCCTTCGGCAAGGACAAGCAGACCGCCCGGGTCGCCGGAGAGTTCTACGTCAACGCGATCAACGTGATGCGTGGCGCCGAGGCCGTCTCCTCGTACAGCCCCATCGAGGAGTCGGAGAAGTTCCGCATCGAGTACTGGGAGCTGGAGGAGGCCAAGCTGCGCCGGATGCCCGCCCCCAAGCCGCTGGCCGCCAGGGTCGCGCTGGTCACCGGCGCCGGCTCGGGCATCGGCAGGGCCATCGCCCACCGGCTCGTCGCCGACGGCGCCTGCGTCGTGGTCGCCGACCTCGACGGTGCGGGCGCCGCAGCCGTCGCCGAGGAACTCGGCGGACCGGACAAGGCCCTCGCGGTGACGGTGGACGTCACCGGCGAGGAGCAGATCGCCGCCGCGTTCGCCGAGGCAGTGCTCGCCTTCGGCGGGGTCGACCTGGTCGTCAACAACGCCGGTGTCTCCATCTCCAAGCCCCTGCTGGAGACCACGGCCAAGGACTGGGACCTCCAGCACGACATCATGGCCCGCGGCTCCTTCCTGGTCTCCCGTGAGGCCGCCCGCGTGATGATCGCCCAGAAGCTCGGCGGCGACATCATCTACATCGCCTCCAAGAACGGCGTCTTCGCGGGCCCCAACAACATCGCCTACGGGGCGACCAAGGCCGACCAGGCCCACCAGGTGCGGCTGCTGGCCGCCGAACTCGGCGAACACGGTATCCGTGTCAACGGCGTCAACCCCGACGGTGTGGTCCGCGGTTCCGGCATCTTCGCCCGCGGCTGGGGCGCCGAGCGGGCAGCGGTGTACGGCGTGGAGGAGGACAAGCTCGGCGAGTTCTACGCCCAACGGACGCTCCTCAAGCGCGAGGTGCTGCCCGAGCACGTGGCCAACGCGGTCTTCGCCCTCACCGCAGGCGACCTGAGCCACACCACCGGGATGCACATCCCCGTGGACGCGGGCGTCGCCGCGGCATTCCTGCGCTGACCCGGAGGTACAGCACGTGACCACCACCCCGGCCTCCCCGTCCGCCTTCGCCGCGGTCGACCTCGGGGCCACCAGCGGGCGGGTGATCCTCGGCCGTGTCGGGCCGGACAGCCTCGACCTGACCGAGGCGCACCGGTTCCCCAACACCCCCGTACGACTGCCGGACGGGCTGCACTGGAACCTGCTCGCCCTCTTCCAGGGAACCCTCGACGGCCTGCGGGAAGCCGCCCGAGCCGGCGGCGTCACCTCGATCGGAGTGGACACCTGGGCCGTGGACTACGGACTCCTCGACGCCGACGGCGCACTCCTCGGCGCCCCGTACCACTACCGGGACAGCCGCACCGAAACCGCCGCCGCACGCGTATGGCCCCACGTCGGACCCGAGGAGCTGTACCGGATCACCGGGCTGCAGCACCTGCCGTTCAACACCGTCTTCCAGCTCGCCTCGGCCGCGGGCAGCGCCCAACTGGGCGCCGCCCGCACCATGCTGCTGATCCCGGACCTGCTGATCCACTGGCTGACCGGATCCATCGGAGCGGAGGTCACCAACGCCTCCACCACGGGCCTCTTCGACGCCCGTACCGGCACATGGTCGAAGGAACTCACCGACCGGCTCTCCATCGGACCCGGTCTGCTGCCACCCCTGCGCCGCCCCGGCGACCCGGCCGGAACCCTCCTGCCGCACGTCGCCGCCCACACCGGCCTCGACGCCCGCACCCCGGTCGTCACCGTCGCCTCGCACGACACGGCGTCCGCCGTCGCCGCTGTCCCGGCCACCGAGCCGCACTTCGCGTACATCTCCTGCGGTACGTGGTCCCTGGCCGGCCTCGAACTCGATGCTCCGGTCCTGACGGAAGCCTCCCGGGCCGCGAACTTCACCAACGAGCTGGGCGTGGACGGCACCGTCCGCTACCTCCGCAACATCATGGGCATGTGGCTGCTGGAGGAGTGCCGCCGGACCTGGGGGCGGCAAGGCATGCCCACGCAGATCCCCGTACTCCTCGCCGACGCGGCCCGTGCCGAGCCGTTCGGCGCGATCGTCGACCCCGGCGACCCCGGGTTCCTCGCGCCCGGCGACATGCCGGAACGGATCCGGGACCACTGCCGCCGCACGAACCAGCCGGTCCCTGACAGCCAGGGCGCCGTCGTCCGCTGCGTTCTGGAAAGCCTCGCACTGGCCCACCGTCGCACCCTGCGCAGGGCCGCCGAACTCGCCGACCGCGACATCACCCACATCCACCTCGTCGGCGGAGGCTCCCGCAACGAACTGCTCTGCCAGTTCACCGCAGACGCCACCGGTCTTCCCGTCATCGCAGGCCCGATGGAAGCCACCGCCCTCGGCAACATCCTGATTCAGGCCAGAGCCGCAGGACAGGTCGCCGACCTGGCCGCCATGCGCCGCCTCGTCGCCTCCACCCAGCAGCTGAGGCGCTACACGCCACACGGCGACATCGCCGCCTGGGACGCCGCCGCCACCCGCCTCTGAGCTGCTGCTTCCATGCTAGAAATGGGGGTATGCGCCCTTTCAGGCGATCTGAGGCGCGATCCGGCCTCTCGGGCTCTCAGCCGCGCAGCCGTTTCCGCTCGCTGCTCGGCGTGCGCAGCGTGGCCGGGCAGGTCGTCCTCCTGCAACTGGCACTCGTGATTCTGCTGGTCGCGGGTGCGGTGGTGTCACTTTTCCTGCAGGGCCGCCGGGACAGCATGGAGCAGGCCGCCGGCACCACGCTCGGGGTGGTCCAGACGCTGGCCCGCGCACCCGGGATGGTGGAGGCGATGGACAGCGGCAACCCCCCGGCGGCCTTGCAGGACGGGATCGAGAAGGTCCGCGCGGCGAGTGGGGTCGACCTGCTCGTCGTGTACTCCCCGGAGGGGATCAGGTACACCCACCGGGACCCGTCGCTCATCGGGAAGCATGTCGTGGGTACCGGCATCCCTCCGCGGGAGCCCGTCACCCGGTCCATCGAAACGACCTGGGGCTTCTCCGTGATCTCGGTGGCGGCGGTCCGCCGCGACGACGGCTCGGCCGCCGGTTCCGTGTCGGCGGGGATCACCATCGACCGCGTGCAGGGTGCCGCGAGTCGTGACCTGCCGGTCCTCCTCGGTTCCGCGGCGGCGGCGCTCGCGGTGGCGTCGGTGGGCGCCGGGCTGGTCAGCAGGCGTCTGCGTCGGCAGACCCGCGGCCTGGACCCCGCCGAGATGACCAGGATGTACGAGCATCACGACGCGGTGCTCCACTCCGTCAGGGAGGGGGTGCTGATCGTGGGGGCGGACGGCCGACTGGTGCTGGCCAATGACGAGGCGCGCCGGCTGCTGGACCTCGGGGCGAACGCGGAGGGGCACGCGGTGACCGACGTGGGCCTGGACGCGGCGGTCGTCCGGCTCCTGGTCCCGGGCCGGTCGGTCACGGACGAGGTGCTGCCCGTCGGCAAGCGGCTGCTGGCGGTGAGCCTGCGGCCGACCGATGAGCGGGGCGGGCCGCAGGGCACCGTGGCGACGCTCAGGGACACCACTGAGCTGCGGGCCGTGACCGGCAGGGCGGAGGTGGTGCAGGAGCGGCTGTTGCTGCTCTACGAGGCGGGTACGAGGATCGGCACGACGCTCGACGTGACGCTGACCGCGAAGGAACTCGCGGATGTCGCCACCCCCGCTTTCGCCGACTTCGCCACGGTCGACCTCGCCGAGTCGGTGTGGCGCGGGGAGGAACCCGGACCGTCCCGCGGAACAGTGATGAACATGCGCCGGGCCGCCGTTGCCGGCCCGGGCGGCGACCATCCCTTCTATCCCGTCGGCCGGGTGATCGGATACGCGCCCGACAGCCCGCCGTACGAAGGCGTCAGCGTGGGACACGCGATCCTCGAACGCGACATCTCCACGGCGTGGGGCTTCCGGCAGCAGGACCCGGAACACGCGGACCGGATCATCGCGTACGGAGCTCACTCCCTGCTCTCCGTCCCCGTGCACGCCCGTGGTGTCGTCCTCGGCGCCGCCAACTTCTGGCGTGCCTCGAATCCGGAACCCTTCGGCGAGGAGGACCTGTCGTTCGCCGAGGAGCTGGTGGCCCGGGCGGCGGTGTGCGTGGACAACGCCCGGCGCTACACGAAGGAACACGAGACCGCGGTCGCCTTGCAGCACAGCCTGCTGCCTCGGGACCTGCCCGAACAGAACGCGGTCGACGCGGCCTTCAGATACCTGCCGGCGGAGGCGGGGGTGGGCGGGGACTGGTTCGACGTGATTCCGCTGCCCGGAGCGCGCGTCGCCCTGGTGGTGGGTGATGTCGTGGGCCAGGGTCTGCATGCCGCCGCCACGATGGGACGACTGCGAACCGCGGTGCACAACTTCTCATCGCTGGACCTGCCGGCCGATGAACTCCTGGCGCGTCTCGATGAGTTGGTCTGCCGGATCGACCGGGAAGGGGCCGCCGCCGACGAGGGGATCACGGGGGCGACGTGTCTGTACGCGATCTACGATTCCGTCGACGGGAGTTGCTCGTTCGCGAGTGCGGGCCATCCCGTACCCGCGATCGTTCTTCCCGACGGCGGTGTCCGGTTCCCGGACATTCCGCCCGGTGTCCCGCTCGGTCTGGGCGGCCTGGGAGGTCTGCCCTTCGAGGTGGTGGACCTGCGGGTCCCGGAGGGGAGCCGGCTGGTGCTGTTCACGGACGGCCTCTTCGAGGTGAGGAGCCGGGGTACCGACACCGGCCCGGAACTGCTGCGCGGTGCGCTGACCGACCTGGGCCTGCGGTCCCCGGAGGACACCTGTACCGGTGTGCTGGAGGCGATGCTGCCCACGCCCGCGGACGACGATGTAGCTCTGCTGGTGGCCGAAACGCGGATCCTCGATCCCGAGAGGGTCGCGACCTGGGAGGTCGAGCAGGACCCCTCGGCGGTGTCCGGGGTGCGCAGAGACGTTGCGAAAAAGCTCGACAGCTGGGGACTGGAGGAGGAGACCTTCGGTACGGAACTCATCCTCAGCGAGCTCGTCACCAACGCCGTCCGCTACGGCGTGCCTCCGCTTCGGGTGAGGCTGCTGTACGACCGGACTCTGGTCTGCGAGGTGTCGGACGGCAGCAGTACGGCTCCGCACCTGCGCTACGCGGCGACGACCGACGAGGGTGGCCGGGGGCTGTATCTGGTGGCCCGGTACGCGGAGCGGTGGGGCACGCGGTACACGGGGACCGGCAAGGTCATCTGGTCGGAGCAGACGCCCGGCGTGGGCGGGGGAGCGGTCGACGTCGATCTGTGGATGACATCGGAGCTTTAGCCCCGGACGCAGGGGCCATCTGGCCGTTGGTCTACCAATTGTCGCGGTCGAGGCCGATGTGGTGTGCCAATGGCGCAGCTGCTTGCCCGGCGGTTGAGTCAATGGGGACAAGGAACGGTCCGCGGTGCCTTCGTCGTCCCTGTGCGCCGCCCTCCTCACCCCGGAGGGCCGCAGGCGCGGCGCGCACCACTGCAAAGGGGGGCGGCACACCTCCGTGAAGAGGATGTTCGTGGCTCCGGATCCGGGGCGTCCGAGGCTGAAGAACTCGGGACTCGCGGCGCTGCTCGCCCTTTTCACCGTCACCGACGCGAGCGTGCGCGCCCAGCGGATCACCACCCGTCAGCCCTGTGTAGCGCGTGTCTTTGATGGTCAAGCGCAGGTTCGAGCGTAAGTGCCGATCCGCACGTGCGAGCAGGTGTATTCAACTGAATCAGGGCGTGTGCTGACTGCTTGGTGATTTCCCTGACCAAGTGTCAGCCTCTTGGATCCGTCTTCGACCAGCAGCGGCTGGTGAGCCCGACGTGAGCCGACCGGTGCACTGATGTCCGGGCGGGGACTCATGGGACATGGCCCGGCACCCGGCTCAGGTTCCGGGGAGGATACGGCGCGTTTCGTAGGCCCACATCGCGATCTCGACCCGGTTGCGGGCGCCGAGTTTGGCCATCAGGCTGGCCAGATGCGTCTTCACCGTGCTGAGGCTGATGTGCAGTGCATCGGCGATCTCGGTGTTGGTCAGCCCGCGAGCGACGGCGAGGAGCACCTGCTCCTCGCGGGGGGTGACGGGGGAGACCGGCTGGGCCATGGGCCGGCCGGCGGGCAGGTCCGCGAATGCCTGGAGCAGACGGACGGTGACGCTGGGGGCAATGAGCGCCTCACCGTCGGACGCCGACCGTACGGCCTGGGCCAGAAGGTCTGGTCCCGTGTCTTTGAGGAGGAATCCGCGGGCGCCTGCACGCAGCGCGCCGTAGACGTACTCGTCGAGGTCGAACGTGGTGATGACGACCACGGCCAGCGGGTCGTCGACGCCCGGGCCGGCGACCAGCCGGGTGGCCTCGAGCCCGTCGATCACGGGCATGCGGATGTCGAACAGGCAGACGTCGGGGCGCAGTTCGCGGGCCAGACGTACCGATTCCTGTCCGTCGGCGGCCTCGCCGATCACCTCGATGCCGGGCTGGGCGTTCAGCATGATCCGCAGCCCGGTGCGGATGATGGTCTGGTCGTCAGCGACGAGGACGCGGATGGGCACCGCTCTCGGTCCTCCCTCTCGGCAGCTCGGCTTCGACATGCCAGCCCTGGTCGGCGCCGGGGCCGGCTTGTAGTTTGCCGCCGAGCAGGGCAGCGCGCTCGCGCAGTCCGGCAAGTCCGTATCCGGCACGGATTCGGCCGGTGCGTTGGCCGTTGTCGCGCACGCTCACCCGTACAGTGTGCCGTTCCGCGGTGACCCGGACGACGACCTCGGTCGCGTCGACCGCATGGCGCATCGCGTTGGTCACCGACTCCTGCACAATGCGGTAGACGGCCGCGTCCACGGCCGGGGGCAGCGCGTCCAGTTCGCCGTCGAGTCCCAGGTCCACCCTGAGGCGACCACCCGGGGTGCGCACCAGGCGCTCCAGATCCGCGACGCCGGCAGGCGGCGCCAGCTCGGCGCCGGCCCCGCGGTTGCGCAGCGTGGCGACCATGGCTCGCATTTCCTCCAGCGTGCGCGCCCCTTCCTCCTCGACCCCCTCCAGCGCCTCGACGGCGGCGGACGGGTCGGCGCCCGCGAGCACCCGGCCCGCCTGGGCGATGATCACCATGGCCGACACGTGGTGGGCCACCGTGTCGTGCAGTTCCCGGGCGAGCTGCTCGCGCTCGCGGGAGCGCACCTGGTCCAACTGCCGCTCGCGAGCGGTCACCCGGAACCGCACGGCAGCCCCGACCACGCCGTTCAGCAGCAGGAAGACGAAGCCCGCGACCTTTTCGACGACCGGGGTCTCGTCCGTGACGGTCACCAGGGTGCAGGCCGCGAGGATCACCGCGCCGCCGAGCACAATCTCCCGTCCCGATCCCCACCGGGGCAGCGCGTACACCAGCACGAGTACGACTGCGCCGGTGTCCAGGCCGACCGGCTCGCGCGGTGCAGCGACGAGCGAGGCCACTTGAAGCAGGATCACCGAGCCGAACGCCAGCTTGACCATCGCCAGTGGGCGGGTCCGGCGCCACAAGGGCAGCAGGCACAGCCATACGGCGAACACCACCGCGACCGGCCGCCACACGACGTTCTCGCGCAGGGTGGCCTCCAGCACCACACCGCCCAGGCTGACGGCGAGCAGCGCCCAGTCCCGCCACACCCGGGCGGGCGCGTCGGGCGGCCGGGGTTCGGTCCACAGGGTTCGCAGGTCGTCTCGCAGCACGGTTCTCAGCCTAGGCACCGCGCCGTGCCGCGCATCGGCCGAAAGGACGGGGCGTCGCTCCGCCCTGGGGCTGACTGATCCGCGGCCCGCGGGCCGATGTCGCGGAGCGCCGTGGCGACGAGCCTTGCCATCGGCGGCCGTACAAGGACGGCCGACGAGGTGGTTGGAGGACCCGATGCTCTCGAAAGCCCTGTTGCGCCTGGGCACAAGCGCCGCCCGCCATCCCTGGCGGGTGATCGCGGCATGGCTGATCGCCGCCACGCTTGCCGTCCTCGCCGCGATCGCCTTCGGCGGGCGGACCGCGGACTCGATGACCGCTCCGGGGCTGGACTCCCAACGGGCCGCGGAACTGATCGAGCGAGCCGGCACGGGCCAGGAGGGGATGACCGCCCAAGTGGTCGTCACCCCCCTCGCCGGCGGTGCGACGTTCTTCGACCACGGCAGCGCGCGCACCGCTCTCACGCGGCTGCAGACCGAGGTGAAGCGGCTGCCGCACGTGCTCGGAACGAGCGACCCGGCGGGGGCACTCGACGCACGCGGGGACACCGCCGTGCGCGGCGGCCTTGTCTCGGCCGACGGGCGGATCGCAGTCGTCCGGGTGCAGTATCCCGACCAGAGCCGGCTGTCGGCCGAAGACCTCGACGCCCTCGTCGATCTCGGTGACCGGCTGCGCGCCGAGCTGCCCCTGCGCATCGAGATGGGCGGGAACCTCTTCTACGCCTTCTCCGACCCCAACGGCGGCGCAAGCGAGCTGATCGGCATCCTCGCCGCGGCCGCGATCCTGTTCCTGGCGTTCGGTTCGCTCGTCGCCGCCGCGCTGCCGATCGGCATGGCGGTCTTCGGGCTGACCATCGGAGTTGCCACGATGACGGTACTGGCGGGAGTGACGGACGTCCCGACCTTCGCCCCCGTCCTGGGCAGCATGGTCGGGCTCGGAGTGGGCATCGACTACGCGCTGTTCGTGCTCGCCAGGCACCGGGAGTACCTCGCGCGCGGGCTCGATCCTCACGAGGCGGCGGCGCTCGCGGTGGCCACGGCGGGGAGGCCCGTGGTCTTCGCCGGCGGCGTCGTCGTCGTATCGATCCTCGGCCTGGCGGTCGCGAACGTGCCGTTCATGACGGTGGGCGGACTCGCCGTCTCGATCGTCGTTCTGACCATGGTGGTCGCGTCGGTGACGCTTCTGCCGGCCTTCCTCGGCGCCGCCGGCCCACGCCTGGCCCGGGCCGGCCGGATCGGCCGGGCTCTGCAGACCGGGAAGCTGCGCCGACTCGCACGGCGGCGGGACACGGTGGCGGGCGCCGCTCCCGCCGCCGGTTGGCGGCGCTGGATCGGGCACGTCAGCCGGCACCCGGTGCTGTACGCGATCGGCGCGGCGGGGCTGCTGCTGACCGCGACGCTGCCCGTGCTCGGCCTGCGCGTGGGCCTGCCCGACGACGGCTCAATGCCCCAGAGCCGTACCGAGCGCCGCGCCTACGACCTCGTCGCCGAGGGGTTCGGCCCGGGCACCAACGGTCCCCTCGTCATCGCCGCGGACCCCGCCGGTGATCCGGGAGTGCTGGACCGACTCGTCGGGGCGGTCGCGGCGGATCCGGGCATCGCATCCGTCGCGCCGACGCACATCGATCGGGCCACCGGCATCGCGACCCTCGTGGTGTTCCCGACCACCAGCCCTCAGGACAAGGCCACGGCCGACACCCTCGCCCGGCTGCGCACCGGCGTGCTGCCCACGGCGATCGGGCACGGCCCGGCCAGGGCCCACGTCGGCGGCGCCACCGCGAGCCTGTCCGATGTGGGCCAACGCACCAGCCAACGCCTGCCGGTGTTCGTCGCCGCCGTGCTGGCGATGTCGTTCCTGCTGCTGATGCTGGTCTTCCGCTCGATACTCGTACCGCTCAAGGCGGTACTGCTGAACCTGCTGAGCATCGGCGCGGCCTTCG
This sequence comes from Streptomyces sp. NPDC055749, assembly GCF_053617235.1. Classification (NCBI taxonomy): domain Bacteria; kingdom Bacillati; phylum Actinomycetota; class Actinomycetes; order Kitasatosporales; family Streptomycetaceae; genus Streptomyces; species Streptomyces sp. NPDC055749. The sequence goes on from NZ_JBSHFH010000046.1 coordinate 30,814, forward strand.
GCATCATGGTCACCGTCTTCCAGTGGGGCTGGGGAGGCGCACTCATCGGGCTGGAAGCGACGGTTCCGATCGTGTCGTTCATCCCGATGTTCCTCTTCGCCATCCTGTTCGGCCTGTCGATGGACTACGAGGTGTTTCTCCTCTCCCGCGTACGCGAGGAGTACCTGCGCACCGGCGACAACGGCACGGCGATCGTTGAGGGCGTCTCGCGCACCGCCCGGATCATCACCTCGGCCGCCCTCATCATGGTGGCGGTCTTCCTGTCCTTCGCCGTCGCCGATGACCCCTCCACCAAAATGTTCGGGCTCGGCCTGGCCACCGCGATCTTCATCGACGCCACGGTCGTACGCATGGTGCTGGTACCGGCGACCATGACACTCCTCGGCCGGACCAACTGGTGGCTGCCGAAGTGGCTGGACCGGATGCTTCCCCGCGGCCCGGTCGGCACCGACGACACCGACGCGGAATCCACGGGTGAGGCCCCGCGTCCACGGCTGGTTGACCGTTGACTCAACTCCTGCCCGCCCTTGGCGTCCGGCACCTCAGCGCGTCACCCAGGGGCATATCGAGTCGTGATCATCGGGTGGTCCTGGTGAGGTCCTTGATCCAGATCACAGGTAGTTGTCGGGAGTCTTGTCGTATCGGGTGGCGATGCCTCGCCATGCTTTGAGCTTGTTGATCAGAGTGGAGTCGATGCTGACCAGAGACAGGTCCACCTCACCCCGCTTCGCAGCTTCCGTGATCAGGCCCTCCAGTAGGGCCTCGAAGGCGCTGGCGTCACGCCAATGCCGGAAGCGGTTGTGGACGGTGGACCAGGCGCCGAACTCCGTCGGCATCTCCCGTCACTGCCCGCCCGTCTTGAACTGCCAGATCACGCCCTCGAACTGCAGCCGCAGGTGCGCGGGGTACGGGCCGTACTTGCCGATCGGCAGGTACGGCTCGATGAACTCCCAATCCGGATCGGTCAGTTGCACTCGCCTCACGTAAGACCGTCTATCGGACCGGACCGTGCCACGAAGGCACATCCCGCAAATTGATCACGAGTCGATACGCGCCCTAGTCCACATCCGTCAGCTGCTGACCGAACGGCACAGAGGCCTGGTCAACGAGAGGCTGGGCCTTGACCCAAGGCCGGGTGGTTACAAGGCCTGTCCGACGGATCTTGTCGGCCGCCTGTGTGCAGGATGGGGCAGGTGGGCGATAACAAGGTGCGGTGGGCAAGGTGATGTCGGCAGGATGCCCGGCGTGACTGAGCTGCCGAGCAATGCCGTCCCAGCCCCTGCCGTCCTTGATGCTTTCGGTGTGAAGGGGGCGGCTGTCCCGCTGGTCGGTGGGCAGGGCCGAAGCGTTCTCATCGGCGGGTTTGTATTCAAGCCTGCTGAGGGCCCTGACAACGAGGTCGAGTGGGCGGCTTCTGTGTTCGAGGAGCTGGCGTCATGCAGAGGCTTTCGAGTTCCGCTGCCGCTGCGGGCCGCCGACGGGCGAAGCGTCGTGGACGGCTGGACTGCCAGTGAGTTCCTGACCGGTCAACCTGGTCCGCAGGGGCACTGGACCGGTGTGCTCAGCGCCGGCCGCGCCTTCCACGCCGCTCTTCGAGAGTTGCCGCGGCCCGACTTCCTTGACCGGCGGGTGCATCCCTGGGCAGTGGCCGACCGAGTTGCGTGGGGCGAGCAGGCCATCGACGTAATCGACGACCTCGCCACACCGTTCTCGACCCTGCAATGGGGCAGGTCCATTCCCTTCGGGCGATCGGCCTCGACGTGCAACGGGCCGGCGGCACCTTCAGGAACTGCTGATCGCTCACACGTTCCAACGGTCGGGTCGCCCGTGCCGTGACCGCCGACGCGCGCGATGGCCGTTCACACGCATGAGTGGAGGGTTCGAACGGCGCCCCGGCCGCCGCTCGCGATGCGATCCCGCGACACATCCGGCCCTGCTGTGCGGACAGTCACAACGGACGTCTTCGCGCATTGCGACCGAACAGCGCATTCCCCCGGAGGGGATTCCGGGCACTATTCCTGTACGCCCATGCTATTTTCCTGCGGAATCGAAGAATCGATTTCCGCCTTCCGTCCCCTCCTGGAGAAAAGCCATGCGCATTGCCGTGACCGGCGGCGGGTGATTTCTGGGCTCACGCCTGTGTGAGGCATTGCTGCGGCGTGGGGATGCCGTCGTCTGCCTCGACAACTTCGCCACGGGAAATCCCGAGAACATCGCACATCTGCGCGAGTTCCATGCCTTCGAATTCATTCTCGCCGACGTGAGCGAGTTCGTGCAGGTACACGGACCCCTTGACGCCGTCGCCCACCTCGCGAGCCCCGCCTCGCCACCCGACTACCTTCGCCAGCCCCTCCAGACGCTCGCCGTGGGCAGCCGCGGCAGCGAGAACATGCTGCGGCTGGCGGAGCAGAACAACGCGCGTTTCCTGCTTGCCTCGACCAGCGAGGTCTACGGTGACCCCCTGGTGCATCCACAGGACGAGGAGTACTGGGGGAACGTCAACTCCGTCGGGCCGCGCAGCGTGTACGACGAGGCCAAGCGGTACGCCGAAGCGGTCACCATGGCATATCACCGGAGCCGCGGTGTCGACGTGGGCATCGTCCGCATCTTCAACACCTACGGCCCACGCATGCGACCGCACGACGGACGTGTCGTATCCAGTTTCATCACGCAGGCGCTAAGCGGCGAACCGCTCACGATTTACGGCGACGGCAAGCAAACACGTAGCTTCTGCTATGTCGACGATCTGATCCGCGGAATTGTCGCCATGCTGGACTCGTCCGTCACCGGGCCGGTCAATCTCGGCAATCCGGAGGAGCGGACGGTGCTCGAACTCGCGGAGCTCGTCCTCGAAATCACCGGCTCGACATCGGACATCCAGTACCACTTGCTCCCGACGGACGACCCCACCCGTCGGCGACCGGTGATCACTCGTGCAGCGGAACTGCTCGGCTGGAACCCCGAGGTGGACGTCCGGCAAGGGCTGCGCAGGACCGTCGACTGGTTCGGTAACCGACCTCAGGACATCGCAGTGGCAGCGGCAGCGATCCGCGGCGGGCAACAGGACACCGTCCCGGGTCCGTGACCCTCCGCCGGCTTCCCAACCGGTGTCTGCCCTGAGCGAAGTCGTGGGGGGGCCCCCGGGGGTGGGGGCCCCAGAGCCCCCGGGGGGCGCAAACCCCCCCCCCGGAGACCGGGCGCCCCCCCCGCCCCCCCGCCCCGGGCCCGCCCCCCCCCGCCCCACCCCCCCCGGCGCGGGCCGCGCCGCCCTGGGCCCCCCCCCCCCGGGGGCCCCCCCACGACTTCGCGCAGGGCTGCACAACACCGGCGACCTTCCTCCTGGAGCACACCCATGACGCAGGCCGCACCTGGCCCCGCTCTCAACTCCGACACGATCACCCTTACCCCGCCGGCCGCACCAGCCGACGAGCTCCACACGCTGTCCGCCGGCAACGTCGTGGGTATCTCCCCCGACGGGCCCGTGTTCGGGACCCCTCCCCGTACGGCCCCCACACGAGCCGACAGCTTCGTCGCCCAGTTCTCCCGCGCCGACCGGGTCAAGGTGATGCTGCTCAGCGCCGGGTGGCTCGCCGGGCTCGTATGGTTCTGGGTCTGGTGGCTCCAGCCCGGGCACCGGGTCGGCTGGGTGGGGCTGATCGTCAACAGTGCCCTGCTGGTCTACCTCACGGTGCTGCCCTTCCACTTCGTCTTCGTGTGCGCCCGGATGCGGCGTTTCAACCCGGCGATTGCGGTACCTCGGGTACGGGCCGCCTTCGTGGTGACCCGTGCGCCCTCCGAGCACTGGCACATGGCCCGGGCCACACTGCGCGCAATGCTGGATCAGACGTTCCCGTACGCCTACGACGTCTGGCTCTGCGACGAGGACCCGACGCAGGAGATCTTGGACTGGTGCCGGGAGACCGGGGTCGGGCTCTCCTGCCGGCGCGGTGTCACCGAGTATCACCGGGCCTCCTGGCCGCGCCGGACACGGTGCAAGGAAGGCAACCTCGCCTACTTCTACGACCGCTGGGGTTACGAGCACTACGACGTCGTGGCCCAGCTGGACTGCGACCACATCCCGCACCCCGACTACCTCGTCGAGGTCGTGCGGCCCTTCGCCGACCCGGCGATCGGCTACGTCGCCGCACCGAGCATCTGCGACTCCAACGCCGAGGCATCCTGGTCGGCGCGCGGCAGGCTCTACCGTGAGGCGGTGTTCCACGGTGCCTTCCAACTCGGGCACTCCGAGGGGTACGGCCCCCTGTGCATCGGCTCCCACTACGCCGTCCGTACCCAAGCCCTGCGGGACATCGGCGGTCTTGGCCCCGAGCTCGCCGAGGACTTCTCCACCACCTTCCTTCTGAACTCCGCCGGCTGGCAGGGCGCGTTCGCCATCGACGCCAAGGCGCACGGCGAGGGGCCGATCACGTTCGCGGCCATGGCCACCCAGGAGTTCCAGTGGTCGCGCAGTCTCGCCGTCCTCCTCTTCGGCATGCTCCCGAAGCATCTGGGCCGGATGAGTCGTCGCCTGCGCCTGCGGTTCGGGCTCATCGCCCTGTACTACCCCCTTCTCGCGACAGCGACCGCCGTGGGCATCGCGCTCCCCCCTGTCGCCGCCGTCACCGGCCTGCCCTGGATCAACGTCAACTACTTCTCCTTTCTGGGCCACTTCTGGGCCATGTCTGTGTGGCTGATCCTCCTCACCCTGATGGTGCGCCGCTGTGGCCTGCTTCGCCCGCGTGATGCCCCCGTACTGAGCTGGGAGAACTGGCTCTTCGTACTGGCCCGTTGGCCCTTCGTCGTCTGGGGCATCGGCGCTGCACTGCTCCAGCGGCTCCGTCCACGGCCCGTCGTCTTCAAGGTCACGCCCAAGTCCCGCAACGGACTCGAACCACTGCCCCTGCGCCTGGTCGTCCCCTACGTGCTCATCAGCTGCGCGCTTTCGTCGGCCGCGGTGGTCGGCGAACTCACCGGCCCCGCAGCGGGCTACGTCTTCCTGTGCATCCTGGGCTCACTGTCCTACGTCGTGGTCACCTTCGCCGTGTCTGCCCTGCATATCGTCGAGGCCGCCCGGGGAGCCGAAGTTCGCACCCACCGGGCCCTCGTCACCGCGTGGGCGCCCCTGCTCGCGGGCACCCTCGCACTGCTTCCCCTGACCCTGGCCGCGTTCCTGTACCCGGCCTACCTCTCCGGTGTCCTGGGCTGGTGACTCGGCTCGTGCTCTCGCCCGGACCCGCGAACCAGAAAGGTGCACCATGCCCGGTTCCTCCACTGTCCTCGTGACCGGTGCCGCCGGCTTCATCGGCAGCCACACGTGTGTCGAGCTTCTTGAGCACGGCCACGAGGTCGTGCTGGTCGACAACTACTCCAACAGCTCACCCGAAGCCGTGGAACGGATCGCCAAGGTCGCCGGCCGCCCGCCGGCCGCCGTGTACGAGGCCGACCTGCTCGACCGGCGAACGCTCGACAAGGTGTTCGAGGCTCATTCCTTCGACGCCGTCATCCACTTCGCCGCCAAGAAGGCGGTGGGCGAGTCCGTGGAACAGCCGGTCGACTACTACGACACGAATGTCGGCGGGACGACCGCGCTGCTTCGCGCGATGCACGACCACGGCGTGCGCCGTCTGGTCTTCTCGTCCTCGTGCTCGATCTACGGTGATGCCGCTAAGGTTCCGCTGACCGAGAGCGACCCGGCCCGCCCCACCAACCCGTACGCCACTTCGAAGTGGCTGTGTGAGCAGGTGCTGTCGGACGTCTGCCGCCGGATCCCGGAGCTCTCGGTGCTGGCGCTGCGGTACTTCAATCCGGTCGGCGCCCACCCCTCAGGACTCCTGGGCGAAGTACCGCACGGTGTTCCCAACAACGTCATGCCGTACATCGCGCAGGTCGCGGCCGGCCGACTCGGCCGACTGAAGATCTTCGGCGACGACTACCCCACTCCGGACGGCACAGGGGTGCGCGACTACATCCACGTGATGGACGTCGCTGAGGGACATCGCGTCGCCCTGGACCATCTCGACGACGAGCGCGGCATGAGGGTCCTCAACCTCGGTACAGGCCGGGGAACCTCCGTACGCCAGCTGCTGGCAGCTTTCGCGGATGTCTGCGGAGCGCCGATTCCCTACGAAATCACCGGTCGTCGGCCCGGTGACGTCGCCGAGCTCGTCGCCGACCCCACCGCAGTGGCACGGGCCTGGGGCTGGGCCACCACACGGGACCTGACCGCCATGGTCAAAGACGCGTGGCGCTTCCAGCAGATCAACCCGTCCGGCTATGAGAACTAACTGAACCTCGGATCAGGAGAAGAACAAGATGCGGCTCACCGTGATTGGAACGGGCTACCTGGGTGCGGTGCATGCCGCGTGCATGGCGGACATCGGACACGAGGTGCTCGGCGTCGACGTGGATGCCCACCGGGTCGCGATGCTCGCCGAGGGCAGGACCCCCTTCTACGAACCGGGGCTCCAGGAGACCCTCGCCCAGGGTCTCGGCTCCGGCCGCCTCCGGTTCACCACCTCGCTGCGCGAGGCCGCCGAGTTCGGGGACGTCCACTTCATCTGCGTCGGCACCCCGCAGAAGGAGGGCTCCCACGCTGCAGATTTGCGGTACGTCGATGCCGTCGTCGATGAGCTGGTGCCTCACCTGCGACGGCCGTGCCTCATCGTGGGCAAGTCGACGGTGCCCGTCGGCACGACGTCCCGGCTCGATATGCGCCTCGAAGCGCTCGCTCCCGAGGGCGCGGGCGCCGAGGTCGCCTGGAACCCCGAGTTCCTCCGCGAGGGCCGTGCCATCGAGGACACGCTGCGGCCCGAACGGATCGTGGCAGGCGTCTCGTCACCCCGTGCCGACGCTGTCCTGCGGGAGGTGTACGCGCCCATGCTGCAGGCGGGTGTTCCCTACATCAGCACGGACCCGGCGACCGCAGAGCTGGTCAAGGTGGCGGCGAACTCCTTCCTTGCCACCAAGATCTCGTTCATCAACGCGATGGCTGAAGTGTGCGACGCGGCCGGCGCGGACGTGTCCACCCTGTCGGAGGCCCTCGGCCACGACCCTCGGATCGGACGCGCCTTCCTCTCCGCGGGCCTCGGATTCGGCGGCGGTTGTCTGCCCAAGGACATCCGGGCGTTCATGGCGCGCGCCGGGGAACTCGGTGTAAGCGACTCCGTGGCGTTCCTGCGCGAGGTCGACGAGATCAACGGGCGTCAGCGGCACCGCACGGTCGGCATCGCGCGGAACATGGTCGGCGGGGACTTCGCGGGCCGCCGTATCGCCGTACTCGGCGCCACCTTCAAGCCGGACAGCGACGACGTAAGGGACTCACCCGCACTCGCCGTGGCCGCCGCGGTCCACCGCGAGGGCGCGGCCGTCAGTCTGTACGACCCGCAGGGCATCGAGAACGCCCGGTCCGTACTGCCGCAGATCGAGTATGTCCACGACGTGGCGAAGGCGTGCGAGGGCGCCGAACTCGTCCTGCACCTCACGGAGTGGGCCGAATTCCGCCGGATCGACCCCGCGGTGCTCGCTGCCGCCGCTTGCGAACCGCGGATTCTCGACGCCCGCAACGCACTGGACGCCGCGCTCTGGCGCTCTGCGGGGTGGACCGTCCGCGCGCTCGGAAGGCCGGCGCCGCCTGCCCTGCCCAACCAGCAGGCGACCGCCCCCGTGGCCGTGGCCTACTCCTCCGAACTGGGCTGAGCCGCACCGGCGGCGGCTGTCGGGGCGAGGCGCTCACCGAAGTAGTCGACGGCTCCGGGGGCGATACCCAGCTCCTGGAGATTCAGCGCCGCCGCGGTCAGTTCGTCCGTGCAGCCAGGCACCATCAGAGCGGCCCCCTTCGCACTTCTGACGGGGGCCGTCGTGCTCTCCAGGCACGGGTCGGCCGCCGAGCCCGTGGGGCCGGATTCGTCCTGCTCCTGACCGTTGGCGGAACGCCAGGAGTCGAGCGTCAGATGGCTCTGGGCGCCCCACCGCACCTTCCAGGCGTCCGTGCTGAAGTAGTCGTTGCCCTGCAGGATCACGTCGTCCGACGCGAAGGCCTTGGTCGAGAGCACGAGCGGTGCGCCGTCCGTCACGAAGATGTTGTTCCGGATCCTGGCGCTCGTCAGTCCCGCCTCCAGGCGCAGGGCGGGCGCGTCCTCCGATGTGCGGCTCGATGCCTTCATCACCACGGTGTTGTGGTAGATGTCCAGGTCTCTGACGAGGCCGCCGTACGCGACGATCCCGCCGTACTGACGGTGCTTCCGGGAGTCGTCGTGGCTCAGGTTGAAGCGCACGACGTTGTCCCGGTGCGCGCCGTTCCGGTCGCGGGTGTAGAGGAGATAGCCCGGTCCGTCGTTGCCGAAGGCCAAGTTGTACTGGAGGACCGACGAGGAGACGTTGTTGTCGAGGCCGAAGCCGCCACCGTCCACATGAGAGCCCGACCGGTTGGCGTACGAGACGTTGTGCTCGATGACCACGCGGGTGGAGTCGTAGGCCCAGATCCCCTCTGGCCCTTCCTCCGCCCGGCTCGACGACTTCCGGCCGTTGTGATGCGACGACGAGCGCCGGACCTCGGCGTCGCGGACGCTGCCCAGCATGATGCCGCTGCCGGTGTTCCGGTCGGCCGACTTCGGATCGCCGTCGTTCTCGTACGCCTGCACTCGGGCCAGCGAGACTTTCTCGTGGGCGTACAGGGGGTCGTCCGCGTCGAACGCGGGCCCCACGGAGGAGATGCCTGCGTCCTTGTTGCCGTGGACGACGGTGTCGCTGATGCGCACGTCGCGAAAGCCGGTTCCTCGGTTGGCGCCGACGAGTGTGACACCGTCGCGGAAGCGCGAGATGTCGAGGCGGGAGAGGACCACGTGCGACAGTTTCCGGTCGTCCGCGAGATCACTGAAGAACCGGACCCCGGTGCTCCTGGTGAACGAGCGGTCGTCTCCCACCAGTTCGAGGTCCCGGATCTCCACTCCTGCCGTGTTGTAGACGGAGATGCCTGGCGTTCCGGCTGTCTCGATCGTCGCACGGCCGCCGCCCTACGAGTCGACCACCACCGGCTTCGTCGCTCTGCCCGCCTCGTCCTCGTCGAGCGAGAGGGAGCCGCGGTAGCGGGCACCCGCTCGTAGCCGGAGACGGTCACCCGGTCTGTAGGTCACCGCGTCCGCCTTGCGCAGCGTCCGCCAGGCCCGCTCCGGGGAGAGACCGTCGTTGTCGTCGTCGCCGTCGGGACTCACGTAGAAGGTGAACCCGTCGGCGGCGTTCTTGCGGGGCGGCACATAGGTGTCCGGCAGCGAGCAGCCGGACGCAGCAAGCAGGGCGGTGACCAGCGCGCACGGCACGGCGCGTGAGCGGTACCGTCCCGGGGCCTGCCGACCACGCGGCTCCTCGGACGTGGCCCCCTGCTTCTCCGTTCGTTCCTGCATCGATGCTCGCGCTCCCTGGCTGTCTGGTGCATCAACGGTGCTCAGGCAGCCTGACAGAGAGTCGGGGGCCGCCACCGGCAATGACATGACGCACAGGGCTGAAGAATTACGCCAGGGTGAACGAACCAGCACGAGTCCGTGGCCCTTCGCTTCGAGCAGCGATCTGCCTCCCGAGGTGGCGATGATCGCGCACGCCGCGTGGACACGGACCCGGCGAACGCGGGAGCACTCCGCAATAGGTGCGGCACATCCGTCTCTGAGCCACGCCAAAACGTATGTCGGTCGGATCCTTCATCTGCCGGTGGCAGAGAGGCCGTGGACACTGTGACGCGATGATCGAGGGTGGCAATTCCTGCGGAATGGGCGTGGCCGCAACGCCAAGATCCAGTTCAAGGTTTCCGAGGTGACGGCCTGGGTTCGGCAGCAGAGGCTGCAGTGATCAGGCGGAGGTTCTGAGTCGGTAGCTGCCGTTCGTACGCCGGTGTTGCGTGAGGCTGGTCCGTTGGCTCTGCTGCGGCCGAGCGAGGTGAAGCGACTTGGACCATTGGCCCAAAGAATTGGGCCTCAGTTGAACCATCAGCCCTCTAGATGCTGAAATGGGTATGTCAACGGCGCTGCGGGTCCCCCCCGGGGATCTCTGTGGCGCCTTTCTCATGTCTGCGTGGTCTATGTGCGAAAGGGCGGGGCAACTTGCTGAAGAGGGCGTTCGGTGCTCACGATCCGGGGCGAATCCGGTTGCGGTTCGCGTCCCGGGCTGTGCTCGGCATTGGGCTCGCCGTCGCGCTGTGCGGGGCGGCCGGGCACTCGCTGGAGGCGGTCATCACTGGTGGCCTGGCCGCGCTGCTCGCACTGTTCACGGTGACCGACCCGACAGTGCGTGGGCAGGCCACCACGACCGCGCTTCTCCCCGTCGTCGGTTTGCCGGTGCTCACGCTCGCCGCCGTGCTGCATGATGTGCCCGTCGCGCGCGACCTGGCATTCCTTGCCGTCGTGGGGGCGGGGGTGTACGCCCGGCGGTGGGGGCCCCGCGGGCACTCGCTCGGCGTGTTCGGTTTTATGGCGTATTTCTCTGCCCAGTTCCTGCACACGGTGCCCGGCCAGCTGCCCGAGCTCTACGCGGCCGTGCTGCTGTCGCTCATCGCATCGTCGGCGGTGCGGTTCGGGGTGTGGTGCTACGAGCGTCGGCTCGCGGCGCCCGTTCCAGTTGCCCTCCCGATCGGGGCAGCGGGGCTAGGGCGGATCACGACGCGGCAGGCCGCACAAGCGACGTTGGGGTCGGGGTTCGCGCTCGCTGTGGGGCAGGTGCTCTCCGATCAGCGCTGGTACTGGGCGGTCGGCGCCACCTGGTGGGTGTTTGTGGCCACGACCTCGCGAGGCGAGACCGTCGTGCGCGGGTTCAGACGATTCCTGGGGACGGTGCTCGGGATCGGGGTGGGCTTCGCCGTGGCTGTGCCGCTGCACCATGAGCCGGTCGTGGCCGCCGTGGTCGTGGCGGTGAGCGTGTTCGGGATCTTCTATACCGCCGCTGTCTCCTACACCTGGATGATGCTCGCGGTGACCGTGATGGCGAGCATGCTGTACGGGCTGCTCGGTGTGCTCGACGTGGGTCTGCTCATGCTGCGGGTGGCTGAGACGGCGGTCGGGGCGCTTGGTGCCGTACTAATGGTGCTGTTCGTCCTGCCGGTAACCACGCACTCGGTGACCGAGGCGTGGGTGGAGCGGGCGCTGCGGTGCGTGCACACATGTACAGCGGAGGCCGCCGCCCGGCTTGCTGGGAGCGAGGACGCCGACCCACACCGGCGCGTTGTCGAACTGGAGGCGATCCTTGGCCGGGTGCGCTTGTCGCTTGCGCCGCTGGTCCATCCGCTCAATCCGATGAAGGACCGCAAGCGACGGGCGCGGCATGTGCTCGCGCTGCTGGATGACTGCGCACGCGAGGTACGCGGCCTGGCCTCCGTCGCTGCTGACCCGGAGGCCTCGCACGACATCCGGCTCGCCGCAGCCTGCTGGCGGGTGGAGGCCGCCGTCGAGGCCCTTACTGATGCGCCGACCGTCGGGCGGGACCTCCGATTCGACAACGCGACGGCTACGGAGCCGACGGGCGCCGAACCCGTGTTCGCCCACCTCCATGCGCTGGAGCGGGCCCTGCTCGAACTCGCCGTGCCTCTGCGGAGGTCCAGTCAAATTCCGGCCGACGCCTGAGCCGTCGCGCGTGGCGAGGCGTAAATCAGATCCCCATGCCGAGCAGCCTCGCGGCCCTGCCTATGGAAGACGGCATGAGGTGGCGGTGGATGCGATACGTCACCTCGCTGGGCTTGTGGCCCATCCACTCCGCAGCATCCGTGATCGGAATTCCCATGGCGAGGAAATTGGAAGCGAAGAAGTGCGCAGGCTGTGCATGGTGTAGCCCGTAGTTATGCCAGCGGCGCGCATAACCTTTTGCCATTTGTAGCGGAATGCATTTCCGCTGCAGTACGGGCTGCCGCCGACACCGGCCCCGCCACGACCGCCATTAGTCAATAGATACCCGTGCGACTCCGCAGGGTGTTTTTTTCCGTGTATTGCAACAAGCGCAATGCCCGCCTGGTGGCCGCCTGCTGGCGCGTCGAAGCCGCGGTGGACGCCCTCACCGCCTGTGAGCTGCCCCGAGGCCGCACGGCCTGGAGAAGGCGCTGGCGGAGCCGGCCAGGCCGCTCGGGTCCTCGCACGGCTCGCCCGTGGTCACTTCCTGATGGGCTCACCGATGATCTGAATTGGTCTGGACCAAGGCGTGCTGCCTGCTAGCGTCGGCCCAAAGATCGCGACAGACGGTGAAGAGGGGTAGCGCGATGAGCGGGAACAGCGCCGGGCGGGCATTCATTGGGTCGTTCACCTCGGCGGGCGGGCTGGGAATCACCGCCGCCGCCGTGGACCGGGAGACCGGCGCGCTGACCGCGCTCGGCTCCACCGACGCCCTCCCCGACCCCTCGTACCTGGTGACCGGCCTCGGCCCCGGGCCGGGCGGAACGGCCCTCTACGCGGTCAGTGAGAGCTCGCAGGGCGCGGCTGCCGCCTTCGACGTCTCGGGTGACGTGCCGCGCCTCCTGGGTACCCCGCAGTCCGTGCGCGGGGAAGCCCCCACTCATCTGACGCTCGCCGCGGGCCACGTGGTCACGGCGAACTACGGCTCCGGCAGCGTCACCGTGCTCCCCGTACGGGCCGACGGCTCGCTCGGGGCCGCTGAATCGGTTCTCCAGCATGAAGGCAGCGGCCCGGACGCCTCCCGCCAGGCCGCCCCGCACGCCCACGAGGTGCTGGCCGACCCTTCGGGGCAGTGGCTGCTGAGCGTGGACCTCGGCACCGACTCCGTGCGCGTCTGTGCCGTCGACCCGGCCACGGGGGAGCTGCGGCTGCACGGCGAGACGGCGCTGAACCCGGGTACCGGACCGCGCCACCTGGCCTTCCACCCGGCGGGCCAGGTCGCCTACGTCGTCGGCGAACTCGAACCGACCCTCACGGTGTGCGCCTGGGACGCGGTCACCGGCGTCCTGGAACCTGTCGCCGTGACCGCCGTGCTGCCCGACAGCGTGACCGGCGACGCAGAGGTGCGTACGTACCCGTCAGAGGTGGTCGTCTCGCACGACGGACGCTTCCTGTGGGTCGCGAACCGGGGGCACGACAGCATCTCGGTCCTCACCCTGGACGTGACCGGCGAGAAGGTGGCCCTGGCCGCGTCCGTCAGCTGCGCGGGGCACTGGCCGCGTGACCTGGCCCTCGACCCCACGGGGCAGTGGCTGTACGCCGCCAACGAGCGCTCCGGAAACGTCAGCTGGTTCGCCGTGGACGCCGCGACGGGCATCCCCCGCCACGCGGGCTCCCTGGACATCCCCGCGCCCTCCTGCGTGACCTTCGCCTGACGTTCGAGAAGGCGGCGGCCCGCGCGACGGCCGGGCGCAAGGAAACGGCCGGTGCGGTACGGACCCGGAATCCCGGCTCCGTACCGCACCGGCCGGCGTGCGGTGTGTCAGCGGCGGTTCAGTGCGCCTGGGCGCCCTGCGGCGTCGCGGGGGTGATGCCGAGCGCCGTCGCGTACAGCGACAGCACCAGCTTGCCGATGGCCGGGTAGGCGCCGAGCGGCTCGGCCGTCGCGCAGCCGGCCTCCTTCGCGGCGGCCTCCAGCAGACTCGGGTCGATCTCCGGGCCCACCAGATACGGCGCGAGCGCCAGCTGACCCGAACCGGAGTTCTGCAGCTGCTCGGCGATCGAGGCGACCGAACCCTCCACGTCGAGGGCGGCGGCCATCACCGGCACGGCGAGCCGCGCGGCCAGCAGCATGCCGGTGATCCCGGCGGCCTGCACGGCCTCGTCGCCGCCCACGGTGGCCAGCACGATGCCGTCCGCCGCGGTCGCCACGGTGAACAGCCTGGCGCGGTCGGCGCGCGCCAGCCCGGCCTCCGAGAGGCGCACGTGCAGCGCCTCGGCGAGAAGCGGGTGCGGGCCCAGCACATCGGTCAGCTCGACCTGGGTGCCGCTGTCCATCACTGCCTGCCGTATGCGCCGGACGAGGGCGTTGTCGGGTCCCGCGAGAAGCGGCACCACGACGGCGGACGGACCTTCGGGTGCGACGACCTCACGGCCCGCCGCGATGCCCTGCTCGTAGCGCGCGACGCGCTCGGCCGCGGCGTGGGCGAGCACGGAGGCGAGAGTGGGGTACTCGGCGTCGTCGCCGTCGAGATAACCGATCCGGGCATTCAGGCCGGGAAGCTCGGAACGAGCGATGCTGATCACCTCTTCGGCCAGGCTGCGCGTGGCCGAGGAAGGGGTACCGGGAACGGCGAGAACGAGCGCGGCAGCGCCCTCGGGTGCGACCACGGGCTCCGGGCGGCGGTGCCGTCCGGACTGGCGAGGTCGCGGCATTCGTACAGGCAGGCCGGAAGCGGGCCCAGTGGGGGTGCTCATGGCGCCGCATGCTACTGGTTTTGGGTGCTCCTCTGTTCGGGGAGGGCCCAGTCAGGCGTTATCTGTCCGCTAATGTCCGTTGAGTCACATAGCAGTCAACTGCCCTGTTCTGTCGGTCGGAATGTCTTCCCGAATGGCTGCTCGTATCCCTAATCGGCAACTGGTCCGTGCTTCCGTCCGGGCCCGGACGCCGCCTCCGGCGCGATACCCGCCGCATGGCCGGGAACGAACAACAGTGTCGGGTGGAGCGGCAGCCGAAGAGCGGAGCCGGCCAGTGCCCGTGCGATGCGGAGGGAGCCGTCGAGCGGATCGCCCGCGGCGGCCACCGGCACCGCCTGCGGCACCTGCCGCGCCAGCTCTTCGCGCAGGGGTACGAGGAGGGGGTCGCCCATCCGGAACAGGCCACCGGTCAGGGCCACTTCGCGTCGCTCCGCACCCTCCGGACCGGCCGCAGGGCACACCGCGGCGGCCGTCTCCGCGATATGGGCCGCGGCCTCCCGCAGGATGCCCGCCGCGACCGGATCGTCCCCGGCGCACGCCGCGACCTCGGGGGCGAAGGAGGCGAGCAGCGCCGGCCGGTCCGTACGCGGATAGAGCAGGCCCGGCAGGTCCGTTGCCGGACCGAAGACCGCCACCAGCCGCGCGAGCAGCGCCGGTGACCCACCACGCCGCCCGTCGTGGGCGCGCATCGCCGCTTCGAGCCCGGCCCGCCCGATCCAGGCCCCGCCGCCGCAGTCACCCAGAAGATGACCCCAGCCGTCGGCCCTGCGCCAGTCGGCAAGATCCGTGCCGAGCGCGATCATGCCCGTGCCGCCCGCCACCACCGCGCCGGGCCGCTGGCCGAGCGCGCCCGCGTACGCGGTCACCGCGTCGGCGGCCAGCGCGATGCGCCGTACGCCCAGTTCGGCCGCGAGCGCGCCGGGCAGCTCCGCGCGCAACCGCTCACCGAGCGTCGCCATCCCGGCGGCCCCGATCGCGAACGCGGCGATCTCGGCAGGGGAGTCCGCGCCGTCCTCGTGGCTCTCCGTGGCACTGGCGAGCAAGTGCTGGACGGCAGGCAGGAGCTGCGCCAGCAGATGGCCGGCGTCGATGCCGCCCGACCCCGTCCGCACCGGTTCGGAACAGACCGCCGTCGACACGGGCTCCTCCCCGTCGACCACCCCGAGCGCCACCCGCAACCCCGATCCGCCGGAGTCCACGCCGACGACGAACCGGCCCGCGGCAGTCGTCACGGAAGCCGCCAGTCGACCGGCTGCGCTCCCTGGCGCTCCAGCAGCTCGTTGGTCCGGCTGAACGGACGTGAGCCGAAGAAGCCCTTGTCCGCCGACATGGGGGAGGGGTGCGCGGACTCGATCGCCGGACAATCGCCCAGCAGCGGGCGCAGATTGCGCGCGTCACGCCCCCACAGGACCGACACCAGCGGAGTGCCCCGGGCCACCAACGCGCGGATGGCCTGCTCGGTGACCTCCTCCCAGCCCTTGCCGCGATGGGCCGCAGGCCGCCGGGGCGCTGTCGTCAGCGCCCTGTTGAGCAGCAGCACCCCCTGGCGCGTCCACGGTGTCAGATCGCCGTTCGACGGTCTGGGGAGTCCCAGGTCCGCGTGCAGCTCCCGGAAGATGTTCTCCAGGCTGCCCGGCACGGGACTCACCTCCGGTGCCACGGCGAAACTCAGGCCGATCGCGTGTCCGGGAGTGGGATAAGGGTCCTGACCGACGATCAGAACCCGCACCTCGTCGAACGGCTGCTGGAACGCTCGCAGGACGTTGGGTCCCGCGGGCAGGTAGGTGCGCCCCGCGGCGATCTCGGTACGCAGGAAGTCGCCCATCGCGGCGACGCGTTCGGCCACGGGCTCAAGGGCTTGCGCCCACCCCGGCTCGACGATTTCTTTCAACGGTCGTGGTGCCACGGGCCGCACTCTACTGGTGATACGACCAGGCTGATCAACTGACCTGTGAGGGCGCCGTCATCCGCCATGCAGGCCGACGGGCGCCGCGGGCCGGTCAGCCGATCATCGCCGCCCGGACGCACAGCACGTCCGGCAGGTGCGACAGGAGCTGCTGCCAGGTGTCGCCGTCGTCGGCGCTCGCGAACACCTCGCCGTTGCGATTGCCGAAGTAGACACCCGCCGGGTCGGCGTCGTCCGTGCAGAGCGCGTCGCGCAGGACCGTGCCGTAGTGCGCGCCCTGCGGAAGGCCCGAGGACAGCGGCTCCCAGGTCCGGCCCGCGTCGCTCGTACGGAACACCCTGCAGCGGCGCTCGGCCGGGACGCGGTCGGAGTCCGCGTTGATCGGGAAGATGTAGGCCGTCTCCCCGCGGTGCGGGTGCGCGGCGGCGGCGAACCCGAAGTCGGAGGGCAGCCCCGCGCCGATGTCCGTCCAGGAGTCCCCGGAGTCGTCACTGCGGAACACCCCCCAGTGGTTCTGGAGATAGAGCCGGTCGGGATCGGCCGCGTCCCGTGTCACCTTGTGGACGCACTGGCCGAACTCCGGATCCGGGTCCGGCAGGAAGACGGCCGACACCCCCTTGTTCGACGGAGCCCAGCTCGCGCCGCCGTCCTTGGTCCGGAACACCCCCGCCGTGGAGACCGCCACGGTGACCGCCCTGGCGTCCCTCGGGTCGGTCAGGATGGTGTGCAGGCCCTCGCCGCCCCCGCCGGGCACCCACTTCGAGCGGGTCGGGTGCTCCCACAGCGGACGGACCAGCTCGAAGGACTCGCCCCCGTCCTCGGAGCGGAACAGGGCCGCCGGCTCGGTGCCCGCGTACACCACGTCCGGCGCCTCGGGGCCGGCCGGATGGAGCTGCCACACCCGTTCCAGCGACGCTTCGGTGAACTGCGGGAACTTCACCGCCGGTTGCTTCGGCTCGATCCAGGTCGCACCGAGATCGTCGGAGTGGAAGACCGAGGGTCCCCAGTGCGCGCTGTCGCCGCCGACGAGCAGCCGGGGAGTGTCACGGCGGGTGTCGATGGCGATCGAGTAGACCGCCTGGGCGTTGAACTGCGGGCCCTCGAACTCCCACGTACCACCGCGCCTGCGGCCGATGAAGAGTCCTTTGCGGGTGCCTACGGTGAGCAGCACGTCGGTCATGACAGAGACCTCCCGAAACGCCGTTGAGTCGGATACGGGCCAGTCTGCACCCGGCCACTGACAGTGGCGCGTAGAGAAGCCGTTCGCGCAGCTCGGAGCGGCGATGGCGGGGTTCGGGAGAGCTGCCGCGCCCTCCGGGCGAGGGCAGGCGCTCTTGACCACCGTCCGGAGAGCGGCCTAGCGTGCGCCCTCAGAAAGCGCTTACCGAGCCGGGCGTCGACACCGAGGAGCTCCTGTGGTGACTTTCGAAGGTCTGCCGGGTGCCGTGGCCGTCTCCCACCTCCGGGTCTACGACTGGCCCACCGCGGACGGACTGCGCGGCGGGACCCCGCACCTCCATCTGAGCTGCTCCGAGGGCTATGTCGTCGTCGGCGGCAGCGGCTCCGTGCAGACGCTCACCGCGACGGGATTCCGGCAGACTCCGCTTTCCCCCGGCGGCCTCGTGTGGTTCACGCCGGGGACGATCCACCGTCTGGTCAACGAGGACGGCCTGCGCATCGTCGTCCTGATGCAGAACAGCGGGCTGCCGGAGGCCGGTGACGCCGTGCTCACCCTGCCGCCCCGGTTCCTGGCCGACCCCGCCGTCTACCGCGAGGCCACGGCGCTCCCGGCCGACGGGACCGAGGCGGAACTGGAGAAGGCGGCCCGCGCCCGCCGTGACCTCGCCGTGGAGGGCTTCCTCGCCCTGCGCGCCGCCACGGATGCGGGCGACCCCGAGCCACTGGCCGCGTTCCACCGGGCCGCGGCGGCGCTGGTCCGGTCCCGGGCCGGCGACTGGCGCGAGCGCTGGCAGCGGGGTGCGGCTGCCGCGTCGGAGGCGACCCGTACCCAGCTCGACGCCCTCGCGCGCGCCGACGGCGGCTACCTCGCCGACGCCACCGTCCATGCGGCGCGGCCCTCCGCTCTCGGGAGGTTCGGGATGTGCGGTCGCCTGGACGTGTACCCGGGCTGAGCCGCCCCGCCAGGGTTCCCGCAGGTCACGGCTAAGGTCGTGACCGGGACGAGGAGGCGACTGCCATGAGTATCGAGATCGAGGACGCCCAGGGGTGCCGGGTGCCCGTCGAGGTGACCCCGGGTGCGCTCCAGGTGGGCATCCAGCTCGCCGCACGGTCGGCGGGGCTCTCCTGGACGTGTACGCCGGTGGCGGCCAGGGGACTGGCCGCCGCGCTCGTCCGGGCCGCCGATGAGGCGGAGAGGGCGTCGTCGGCGGAGCCCGTCACCGTCAAGGCGCACGAGCTGCGCCGCGGGGACGTACGCGACGGGGACCGGCACATGACGGTGGAGAGCGTCAGGAACGACGGGTCCTTTGCCCATGTGACCTGGAAGTCCGGCGCGGGGCGCAGCTGGACCCAGGCGTACGGAGCCGACACCGGCATCACGCTGCGCTACCGCCTGCCGGCGGAAGGCTGAGCGGGCGGCGCCCGGAGGGAGCGGCCTCGCTTGTACGAGAGGTGTCGTAATTCGACGATCGTCGTAGTACGGTGTTCCTCGTACAAGGCGCGGCGCTGATCCGCCGCGTCCGTCGTGTCCGTCGCATCAGGTGAAACGGAGTCCGTCGTGAGCGCCCTTTTCGAGCCCTACGTCCTGCGATCGCTGACCATTCCCAACCGCATCTGGATGGCGCCCATGTGCCAGTACAGTGCCGAGGTCTTCGGGCCGAACGCGGGCGTCGCCAACGACTGGCACTTCTCGCACTACGCGGCGCGTGCTGCCGGCGGCACCGGCCTCATCCTGGTGGAGGCCACCGCGGTCAGCCCTGAGGGCCGGATCAGCCCCGCGGACCTGGGCCTCTGGAACGACACGCAGGTGGAGGCGCTCCGCCGCATCGTCGACTTCCTCACCAGCCAGGGAACGGTTCCGGGAATTCAGCTGGCGCACGCCGGACGGAAGGGATCGACCGAACGCCCCTGGCGCGGCGGCGGCCCGATCGACGCGGGCGCACCGGACAGCGAGGGCTGGCTCCCCGTCGCCCCCAGCCCCACGCCGTACGACGAAGACCGCCCGGCTCCCCGCGAGCTGACCGTGGACGAGATCGGTGAGGTCGTCGCGCAGTTCGCGGACGCCGCCCGCCGGGCACTGGCCGCCGGCTTCCAGGTCGCGGAGGTCCACGGTGCGCACGGCTATCTGATCGGTGAGTTCCTCTCCCCGCACAGCAATCACCGCACCGACGCCTACGGCGGCTCCTTCGAGAACCGCACCCGCTTCGCCCTGGAGGTCGTCGACGCGGTGCGCGCGGTGTGGCCAGAGGAACTCCCGCTGTTCTTCCGCATCTCCGCCACCGACTGGCTCACCGAGAACGCCGACGACGAGCGGGAGGGCTGGACGGCCGACGACACGGTCCGCTTCGCGCACGAGCTGCGGGCGCACGGAGTCGACCTGCTCGACGTCTCGACCGGCGGCCTCGCACCCCGGGCGAGCATCCCCGTCGGCCCCGGCTACCAGGTGCCGTTCGCCGAGCGGGTCCGTACCGAGGTGGGCCTCCCCGTGGCCGCGGTCGGTCTGATCACCGACCCCGTCCAGGCCGAGAAGATCCTCGCGGATGACCGGGCGGACGCCGTGCTGCTCGGCAGGGAACTGCTGCGCGACCCGTACTTCGCCCGCAATGCCGCGCGCGAACTGGGCAGCGGAACGGTGCGTGTTCCCGAGCAGTACGGCTGGGCGGTCTGACCCTTCAGTACCGCTGGGCGGTCTGACCCCGCGCCCCGCGTCGTCCCGCGTCGCTCCGGGGCCCTCTGTGGGTACGCTGACCCGCGATGTTCACTCCAGAGGGCCCCACTCTCCGCGAACTCGCCGTCCAGGCGCTCTCCTCCATCGAGCGCGGATACGACCTGCTCGCCCCGAAGTTCGACCTGACCCCCTACCGGACCCCGGACCGGGTGCTCGACGCCGTCACGCGTGCGCTCCGGCCGCTCGGGCCGTTCGGCGCGGGACTCGATGTCTGCTGCGGCACCGGGGCGGGCGTGGGCGTCCTGAGGCAGGTGTGCGACGAGCGGGTCACCGGTGTCGATTTCAGCGCGGGCATGCTGGCTGTCGCCCGGTCCTCCCTGGCCGAAGTGGGCGCGTCCGAAGCGGGCCCCGCGGTGGACTGGGTGCGGGCCGACGCGCTGGCCCTGCCGTTCGCGCCCGCCTTCGATGTGGCCCTCAGCCTCGGGGCGTTCGGCCACTTCCTGCCGGCGGAGCGGCCGGTTCTCTTCGCGCAGGTGCACGCCTCGCTGCGGCCCGGCGGCCGGTTCGTCTTTCCGGTGGGAGCGCCGCCCGCTGTGGGCTCGAAGGTCTACTGGTCGCTCCTGGGCTTCGACCTGGCCATGCGGGTGCGCAACGCGCTGTGGCGGCCGACCTTCGTCATGTACTACCGGACCTTCCCGCTCCCCGATGTCATCGACGATCTGGGCCGGGCCGGATTCACCGTGCGGCTGGTGCCGCTGACCGAGCTGGGCACCCGCCCGGACGGCAGCCCCCGCGCCCGGCTCGTGGTGGCTACACGGGAGTGACCCGTAGGGAGAGGTTCGCACCCGGCGCAACGGTCCCGGCCGGCGCGCCCCAGAACTACGACGACTCTCGTACAATGGAGTTCCCTGGACGAAGTGGAGCCATCGTGACCCCCGTAAGCGCCACCGCCGCGGACCCCGCAACGGTGTCCGGCTCCCGCGCACTTGCCCACCCCACAGGCGAGGAGATCCGCCTCGAAGGCGTACTGCACGCCCTCGCCGACCCGGTGCGGCTGCGCATCGTCCGTCAACTGGCTGGTACGGACGACCTGCTGGCCTGCTCCATCTTCGATCTTCCGGTGTCCAAGTCCACCACCACGCACCACTTCAGGGTGCTGCGCGAGAGCGGGGTCATCCACCAGACCTACCGGGGCACGGCCAAGGTGAGCGGCTTGCGGACGGACGACCTGGACGCGCTCTTCCCCGGCCTGCTCGCCGCCGTGCTCGCGGCTGCGGACCGGCAGGCGGAACGCCTCGGCGAAGACCTGCCGGGCTGAGCCCGGCCCCCGGTGGCCGTCAGTCCGCCCCGCCCCGCGCCGCGTCGAGCAGTCCGGCCCAGTCCGGGATCTTCACCTGACCGCGGCCGAGCGACCGCCCGAGGTCGGCCTCGGCACGCTCGATCGCCAGCCAGCCGTCCCATTCGACGGGCCGGAACCCCCAGCTCCGCAGGGTGCTCAGCGGATCGGCCGCCACGGGCCGGTGCTGCAGAAGGGGTGCGTCCTCCAGCAGCGAGGCGACGGTCTCCTTGGCGCACGAACGGTTCGAGCCGATCACCCCGGTCGGCCCGCGCTTGATCCACCCCGCGACGTACTCCCCGGGCGACGGCCTGCCGTCCCTGAGCACCCGCCCCGCCAGATGGGGCACGGTTCCGCGCGCGGTGTCGAACGGCAGGCCGGGCAGCGGCAGACCCCGGTATCCGACGGCCCGCAGGACGAGCTGGGCCTCGATGTCCTCGTACGCACCGGTGTCCCGTACACCCCCTTGGCCGTCCGGAGCCGTGTGCGCGAACCGCACCCCCGCCACCCGCCCCGCGCGTTCCAGCAACTCCACAGGCCGCAGGAAGAACCGCAGGTGGATGCGGCGGAGCCGGTCCGTCGGAGCGGTCGGCGGGTCCGCCGCCCAGCCGCGCAGGACTTCGAGATTGCGCCGCACCACAGCAGGCAGCGGCGGAGTGTCCGGCCCGCCCGCCGGGGCCGTGTACGCCGGGTCGCGGGCGAGCTCCGCGGCGTCCACGAGCATCCGTGCCTGCGGGAGCGCGCCGAGCTCCCGCAGCTCTTTTGTGGTGAACCGGGCCTGCGACGGGCCGCGCCTGCCCGCGATGTGCACATCGCGCACCAGGCTGCCCGCGAGCGCGCTCAGGGCGGCGGGCGGCACGTCGGTGGATCTCAGCTCGTCCGAGCCGCGCGCGAGGATCCGCGCCACGTCGACAGCCACGTTC
The DNA here is from genome assembly GCF_053617235.1 of Streptomyces sp. NPDC055749. Lineage (NCBI taxonomy): Bacteria > Bacillati > Actinomycetota > Actinomycetes > Kitasatosporales > Streptomycetaceae > Streptomyces > Streptomyces sp. NPDC055749. Next base: position 53,162 of record NZ_JBSHFH010000046.1, read on the forward strand.
CCCACGCCGATCACCACCGCGGAGCGGGCCCGGAGCGCGAAACCGTCGGCGACCGCGTCGGGGTGCGCGCTGTACCAGGAGACGAACTGCGTGGCCGAGAAACTGCCGGGCAGTTCCTCGCCGGGAACCGAGAGACCGCGGTCGGTCGCGGCCCCCACGCAGTAGACGACCGCGTGGTACAGCTCCTTGAGCCGGTCGGGCGACAGCCCGCTGTCGCCGCCCACCTCGACATGGCCGACGAAGGTGATCCGCTCGTCCTCCAGGACGGCCCGGAGGTTGTTCTGGAGAGACTTGATCTTCTCGTGGTCGGGCGCGACGCCGTAGCGCACCAGCCCGTACGGCGTCGGCAGCCGGTCCAGGACGTGCACCCGCACGTCCGGGACCAGGGACTGCTGCGTCAGGGCCTGGGCGGCGTAGACCCCACTGGGACCGGAACCGATGACGGCGACACGGAGCACGGCGCACCTCTTCCCGCGGGCTGCTTCCAGCATCGCACCGCCGCGCGGATCGGGGGAGGGGCGCGACCGGGCTTCTCAGGCCGCCGCACCCGTCACTTCACCAGTGAGCGCATCCGGTCGATCTCCACCGTCTGCTGGGCGACGACATCCGTGGCCATCTCCTCGACCAGGATGTCGTTGCCCTCGGAGAGAGCCTCCGTCGCCATGGTGATCGCTCCCTGGTGGTGGGTGACCATCAGCTTCAGGAAGAGCTCGTCGAAGGTCTTGCCGCGCGCGGCGCGCAGCTCCTTCAGCTGAGCCTCCGTCGCCATTCCCGGCATCGTGGCGTGGTCGTGGGTCTGCTTGCGCTTGTCCCCACCGTTGTTTTTCAGCCAACCTTCCATCGCGGCGATTTCGGGCTTCTGACCTGATGCGATCCGATCCGCGAACCGTTCGACCGAGGAGGAGCCCGCACGGTCGGCGACGAGATCGGTCATCACCAGAGCCTGCGCATGGTGCTCGATCATCATCTGCGCATAGCGGAAGTCCGCGGAGTTGGGGGCGGGTACCCCGGCCTCCTTACGGGCCTCGTCGGCGGAGAGACGGCGGGCCGGTTCGCCCGGTTTTCCGGGCGCCACCACCGAAGGGCCCTTGTCCGCCTTGGCGTTGGCGTCCTTCTCCCCGCTCTCCGAGTCGCAGGCGCCGAGGGTGAGAACGGCAGCGGCGACCGCTGTCGCGAGAGCGGCTCCGCGCATGCGTCTGGTCTGACGGCGGATCAACACGGCGACCTCCTGTGCCACATGGGTTTGTTGCACACCGTCCTAACACGCTTCCACAGAGCAGTGATCAAAAACTTTTATTACGTCTGTGTTGCCATCTGTTGATGTGCACATGGAAGGGACGATACTGCCGGGGTCCGTGAACCCGTTCAACTGTGAACGGATACTAGGGAGGACACAGTGACCTCGTTGCACACCACCCGCGTGCGGCGCAGACGTCTGGGTGTGGCAGCAGCCGCGGCCGGGCTCTTCGCCACTCTGCTGACCGCCGGAACCGCCGTCGCGACGCCCGATCCCGGTGATGCCCCCACCACCCGTAAGGGCATCTCCGCCGGCCAGGAGGCCGAAGCCACGGCCGCGATACAGAGCGGCGAGATACCCGGCGTGGACGAGATCGTCCACAGCCCGAACATCAAGCACCTCGCCAACGTCCCGAAGGACGCCCTCAAGGGCACCAACTCGGACCTGGCGTTCCAGGGGAAGTACGCCTTCTCCGGCAACTACGACGGCTTCGTGATCTACGACATCAGCAGGCCGTCGGCCCCGAAGACCGTCTCGCAGGTGCTCTGCCCCGGATCGCAGAACGACATCACGGTCTCCGGCGACCTGCTCTTCCTGTCCACCGACTCCTCGCGCAGCGACAACTCGTGTGCGAGCGTCTCCCAGCCCGCCACGGAGAAGTCCTCCTGGGAGGGCATGAAGATCTTCGACATCAGCGACAAGAGCAACCCGAAGTACGTCGCCGCTGTCGAGACCGCGTGCGGATCGCACACCCACACCCTGGTCCCCAAGCGTTCCAGCGTGTACGTGTACGTCTCCTCGTACTCGCCGAACGAGGCGTTCCCCGACTGCCAGCCGCCGCATGACGGAATCTCCGTCATCAAGGTGCCGCGCAACGCCCCCGAGGAAGCCCGGATCGTGAACTTCCCGGTGCTCTTCGCGGACGGTGGGAACCCGGGCGCGCCGACCAACCCGGGCGTCTCCAAGACGACCGGCTGCCACGACATCACCGTGCTGCCCTCGAAGGACCTGGCCGCCGGAGCCTGCATGGGTGACGGTCTGCTCTTCTCCATCGAGGACCCGGAGAACCCGAGGATCATCGACCGCGTCCAGGACAACGTGAACTTCGCGTTCTGGCACTCGGCGACCTTCAACCAGGGTGCCAACAAGGTCATCTTCACCGACGAGCTCGGCGGCGGCGGCGCGGCGACCTGCAACGAGGCGATCGGCCCGAAGCGCGGCGCCGACGGCATCTACGACATCGTGGGCCGCGGCGACAACCGCAAGCTGGTCTTCCGCAGCTACTTCAAGATCGACCGCCACCAGGCCGACGCCGAGGTCTGCGTCGCCCACAACGGTTCGATCATCCCCGTCAAGGGCCGCGACCTGATGGTCCAGGCGTGGTACCAGGGCGGCATCTCGGTGTTCGACTTCACCAACTCCGCGGCGCCCAAGGAGATCGCCTTCTTCGAGCGCGGTCCGGTCACCCTTGACCGGGTCACCACCGCCGGTCCGTGGTCCGCGTACTACTACAACGGCCACATCTACAGCAACGACATCGCCAAGGGCTTCGACGTGCTGAAGCTCGACGACCGTCGGACCGACCCGGCGGCGAAGGTGCGGATGTCCGAGCTCAACCCGCAGACGCAGCCGGACTACTTCGACCGCTAGACCGTCCGCTCCGTGCGCACGGCATACTCCGGGCGCACGGCGTAGGACACGCTGTATCCCTGCGTCGGCCGGACCCTTCGGGGCCCGGCCGGCGCGGTGCCCGTCCGGCTCCGGCGACACGGTGGATCGCCGGATTCAGGCGTGCTCCATGCAGACCATTCCGTCCCGCGCGTCCCATGGTTCGACCGCGGTGAAGCCGAGCCGCTCGTAGAGCGCGATCGCTTCCGTACGCCAGCTCCACACGGAGAGCGTCACCGGACTCGCGCCGATCTGCGCGGCGTGATCCAGCGCGCACCCGACCAGCGCGGACGCGACCCCGGCGCCCCGCATCGCGGGATCCACCCACAGCCGCTTGATCTCCGTCCGCCCGTCGACCGGGGCGGTCACCACCAGACAGCCAACTGGGGCACCCTCACTCCTGGCGATCACCACGACGTCGTCCGCGAAGGCGCTCTGCGGTGCCAGGATTTCCGCGCGGTAGCGCGCGGGCAGCGCGTCCGCACCGTCCACGGCGACGCCCTTCTCGGCCTCGGTACGCAGGTGGTACGCGGTCAGCAGCGCGGTGAGTCCGTCGGCGGGGGAGAGGTCCCGGCCCGCACGACGGTGTATGAGCACAGTGGGCCGGTCGGTCATGTCAGCAGCATCGCACAGGGCGCCGAGCCAAACGGAACGTTTCCGTCCGTCAGGCGGCCGACCGCACGGCCGTGCCCGCGGCGGCGGCCCATTCCACCAGCAGTCGCTGGTACTCCGCCTCGTCGTCCGGGGACAGGTATCCGTCCGAGTGCTGCCACAGGTCGCGAATTGCTTCATTGACGACGGAGGCGGAACGCACGGAACCTGACGAGGACGGAGTGGTGGGCATACGGACAAGGCTACGACCCCGATCCGACAATCCGACACATTGTGCGAGCGGGATATCCCTCACATCTCCACATCGGCCAGGTTTATGGCTGATTCCTATCGGCGTGTCACGGTGTAGCCGAGGATCGAGAACGCGACCACGGCCGCGCCCAGCAGTGTGCCTCCCACCACATCGGTCATCCAGTGGACACCCAGATAGATCCGCGTGAAGCCGACGCCGACGACCGAGACGACCGCCACCACCAGCGCGGTCCGCCACCACAGCGCTCCCGTTCCGTTCATCCGCAGCAGCCACAGCAGAAGACCGCAGCTCACCACCGCCGTCATCACGTGGCCGGAGGGAAAGGCCGCGTAGTGCGCGGAGTCCACCGGGTCCGGCCACCGGGGCCTGTCCCGTCCGACAGCGGCCTTGAGCCCTTGCTGTACGAGGGTGGAGAGCGCACTTGTGGCGGCCACCCAGAAGGCGAGCCACCGGGCGCCGCGCCACCACAGGGCGATCACTGTGACGGCGATCACGGCGCGCATCGTCCAGGGGTCCCACACCCAGTCGGTCAGCACGCGGTTGGCGTGTACCAGCCCTGGTTCGGTCACGGCGCTGCGGTGCAGGGCGTCGGCGATCGTACGGTCCACCGACATCAGAGGGGACCAGCTCACCGCCACCAGGATGACCAGTGCCACCGTGAGGGCCGCGCAGACGATGCCCGTACGCACGAGACGGCGGTCCGCGGGGCGGTGGCCGGAGAAGTGAAGGTGTGGGGGTTCCATGAGACGCATGAGGTGATCCTCGCCGACGCCCCCCGCGGCGGGCTATCCCAGGGTACTGAGTCCCGGAGCGAAGGCCACCAGGAGCGGGACGGCGGGCAGCAGTGTGGCCGCCGCGGTCAGCCGCAGCTTCCGGCCGGCGGTGAGCCGCTCCGTCGGCGCCAGCAACCGGTTGACCCGCAGCGGGACTTGGGCGTCCGGCGCCGGGCCCGGGCCGAACACGCCCCGGTCCTCGTTGAGCCCGACCAGCGCCAGCGCGGTCGTGAGCCGCCCGAAGCGGCGCGATGCCACATCGTCCGCGGCGAGTTCGACGAGCCGGTGCATCTCGCCACGGAACGCCGCGAACACCGGAATCTGCGGGAAGCCCGTCGCCAGTGCGCCCGAACAGTGGAGCAGCCAGTCGTGCCGCGCCCGAGCGTGTCCCTGCTCGTGCGCCAGCACCGCGTCCAGCTGACGGCCCTTCAGTCTGCCCAGCGCGGCGGTGGTGATGACCAGTTGGGGTGCCGAGCCCGGCAGCCACCAGGCGTCGGGACGCTCGCCCTCCAGCACCACGAGCCGCCCGCTGCCGGGATCCTCGCCGGGCATCAGGGGGGAGCGGACGAGCAGTTCCGTGCGGCGCCGCGCACGGCGCGACTTCGCCCGGCGGATCTCCCGGACCAGCATGGCCAGTGTCCACACGCCGCCGAGAGCCAGCAGCACGGCGATGACGGCCGACCAGGGTCCGTACGCCGCCAGGGCGTACGCCTCGACCACCGCGTGCGGCGCGGGGGCGAACACCTGCCCGCGGACGGCCTGCCAGGCGGCGGAGGCGCTGAAGGTCATGGAGAGTCCGAACGACAGGAGCACCCCCGCCACGACGCACTGCCATACCCACAGGGCCACCACCGGCTCGCGCTCCGGCCACTGTGCCCGTGCCATCAGGCGGGGGGTCACGAGAGCGGCCAGTGCACCGAGCAGCAGCAGCACGAGGGAGACCAACATGCCGTCAGCCTATGAGTGCCGGGTACTCACGGGTACGGCTGCGTTCGGCAAGTGACGCACGACACTTCCCGCCGGGCCTCCTGTCTCACAGGGTGAGCAGCATCGCGAACATGGCTATGCCCATCGTCAGCCTGCACGCCAGCGTCAGCTCCGGGTGCGGTCCCCTGCTTCCGCCTCCCGGGGCACCCGGGGTGGCGGTCACCGGGATCAGGCGGCCCGCCGATCGCAGTACGTAGAACGCGTAGTACGCCAGCAGCACCCCGGTCAGCAGAGGGACGCCCCCGGCGGACGCGGCGGCACCGTGCCCGGCATGCCCGCCCTGGCCGGCGCCGGGCGCCATCGCCACCGCCATGTAGACCATCGCCAGCGAACCGACGAGATGGTGCAGGTGGTGCCCCCCGGACCGTACGAACCAGAGGGCGCGCAGCGCCGCGCCGCCGAACAGCACCGCGTACACGGCCCAGGCCCAGGCCGGCGGCGTGAGCAGCGCGGCGGGCACCGCCATCGCGGCCATCCCGAAGCCCATCACCGCCTCCGCGCGCGCGGCTCTGCGTTCCTCCCCCGTCGCGCCGCGCGTCCGGGACAGGCAGTAGGCGCCCGCCACCCCGCACAACACCATCAGCAGCCAGCCGGACAGCGCCGGTCCGTGCACGGCGCACCTCCCCCTCAGGCGTACGACACCGGTGTCGCCCAATCGATGCCCGGGTTCCGGCCTCCCGTACCCGGCGCATTGAGGTGCAGGGGGAGCGCGGGCGGGCCTGCGGGGGGCGGTCGGGGCCGGGTTAGTCTCGTGCCGCACCGTCGGCAGCACAGAACCGGAGAGCATCACCATGGACACGGCCCCGCCCCGGGACTCGGAACAGCTCACCTTCCGCGACGCGACCGAGGACGACGTACCCGCGCTCGTGGCGCTCATCGAGTCCGCCTATCGCGGCGACTCCAGCCGGGCCGGATGGACCACCGAGGCGGACATCCTCCAGGGGCAGCGGACGGACGCGGACGGAGTGCGCGCGGTCGTCACCGCACCCTCCGGACGGCTGCTCGTGGTCGAACGCGACGGGGCGCAGGTCGCCTGCTGCCAGCTCGAACACCGAGGCGATGCCGCCTACTTCGGCATGTTCGCCGTCCGGCCCGAACTCCAGGGCGCGGGCCTCGGCAAGGTCATCATCGCCGAGGCCGAGCGCACGGTCGTGGAGAGCTGGGGCGTGCGTGAGATGCACATGACGGTGATCTCCGTCCGCGAGGAACTGATCGCCTGGTACGAGCGCCGCGGCTACCGCCGTACGGGAAAGCTGACCCCCTTCCCGTACGGCGACGAGCGCTTCGGTGTTCCGCAGCGCGACGACCTCGCCTTCGAGCTGCTGATCAAGGACCTGACTACGCGGTAAACCGGCCCGCGCGGCGGATCTCCGGGAAGTCGGTCGTCGCGCCGTCGAGGCCGAGCGCGCGCGCCAGGCGCAACTGGTCCTGGGTGTTCACCACCCAGCCGATCACCTTCAGGCCCTCGCCGTGCGCCTGCTCGACCGTCTCCAGCGTGAGGCGGCGGATGTTCAGCGCGAGCGTCGCCGCGCCCACCGCCTTCGCCCGCTCCACCACATCGCCGCCCCAGCGGCTCGCGATGAGCACCGTCCGCACGCCCGGGACCAGCGATGCGATCTCGGCGACCGCCTCGTCGTGGAACGACGACACCTCGACCCGGCCCACGAGGCCGCGCCGCAGCATCACATCGGCGAGCGCCCGCGCCGCCGCGACGTCCTTGATCTCGGCCTGGAGCGGCGAAGCGACGGCGTCGAGAACCTCCTCGAAGACGGGCACCTGCTCGCCCTGCCCGGCAGAGAGCTCGCGCAGCTCGGCCAGCATCTTCTCGGCGATCGCCCCCTTGCCGTCGGTCGTACGGTCCACGGCGGCGTCGTGCATGACGGCGAGCGCACCGTCCTTGCTCAGATGGAGGTCGAGTTCGATGGCGTCCATGCCGGCCTGTTCCGCGTGGACGAAGGACCGCAGGGTGTTCTCCGGTTCGACACCCATGACCCCGCGATGACCGATGGTGAGAAAAGTCAAGGCAATCTCGCTTCCGTCGACGGCTCCTCGCGTGCGGCTCCTACCCACGCGGGACTACGGCAATACGGCACTGAGGCCATGCGGAGCCTAGCGGCCGCCGGGGTCCGAGGGAGGCCGACGGAACCTGCGTGGTTACGGGGCGTCGCAGGAAAAATAACGGTCACCGTGGGGGGTCGGCAGGATAATCTTCTGAGCTCCACTTGTCCGAAGCGACCGCACACAGATACGGTTGCTTAACGCGAGGTTCTCCCGTGGAGGAAGTGTTATGACGGAAATTCTTGTGCACGACGTCGCCGACGACGCCATAGCGACTGCCCCGCGGGTGGTCGAGCACCCTGCCTGGCCCGCGCTCAAGAATGCCGTGGAGGAGATCCGTCCCTGGCAGTCGAAGGACGGTTCCATCGACTTCACCGCCGAGCACGCGCCGTCGCCCGCGACGGCCGCCGAGGCGCTCGACCGTGTGATCACCGCGATCGAGGAGCTCTCCCCGCTGCTGCCGCACGACGCCGCGTACCACCGCGCCCTGGTCTCGGACCTGCGCCGCTGGACCGCCGACGGCTTCGGCATCCCGGACTTCCTCGACTCGCTGCTCGCCTTCCAGCCGGCCAAGAGCCGTGCCGACGGTCTGCAGCACCTGGTCGTCTTCGCGATGTACACGCAGAACGGCAACCCGGACCGCAACCTCGAAGCGGTCGTGCTGCGGATGGTCTGGCCCGAGTGGCTCGCCGACCTCGAAGCCACGCGTTACGACAACCCGCTCTTCTGCGGCATCACCTTCGAGGACTTCACCTCGGGTTACGACACCAACTCGGCGGTCCTCTTCCCCGAGACGATCGCCGTGCGCGAGGCCCCCGAGCGCTTCAGCTGGGGCGGCATCTTCTGCGACCGCGAGGCCGCCCGTTTCCGCCGGGTCACCGAGGCGTCCGTCGACCTTCTGGGCGTCGAGCTGCCCGAGGACATCCGCGAGATGATCGGCGACCAGGCCCGCTGCGAGCAGGCGTTCGTGCTCTGGGACATGGTCCACGACCGCACCCACAGCCACGGCGACCTGCCGTTCGACCCCTTCATGATCAAGCAGCGCCAGCCGTTCTGGATGTACGGCCTGGAAGAACTGCGCTGCGACCTCACCGCCTTCAAGGAGGCCGTGAAGCTGGAGGCCGAGGGCAATGCCCACGGCCGCGACGTGCAGTACGCCGTGCTCTTCGACCGGATGTTCCGCTTCCCGGTCAGCGGCGACCGCAACCGCAACTACGACGGTCTCGGCGGCCAGCTCCTCTTCGCGTACCTCCACAAGCACGACGTGGTGCGCTGGACGGACAACACGCTGAAGATCGACTGGGAGCGCGCGCCGCAGGTCACCAACCAGCTCTGCGCCGAGATCGAGAAGCTTTACCGGGACGGCATCGACCGCCCCAAGCTGGTCCACTGGTTCGCCGCCTACGACCTCGTGTCGACCTATCTCGCCCCGCACCCCGGCTCCCGCTGGGCCAAGGGTCCGGACGCGCTGGACCTCACGCAGCCGCCCCGCAAGCTCGTCGACGACGTGCTTCCTGACGAGTTTCCCCTGAGCATGTTCTATGAGGCACTCTCCAAGAAGCTGAAGAACGTGATCGCCTCCACCAAGGGGATCACCGCAGCCGGCGCAGAGCAGGCAGCCGCGTGAACGCTCGTCCCAAGGAGGCGGAGGCCATGACCGGAACGGGTAAGGGCAACGGGGGTGCGCTCGAAGGCGCGGTCATCGCCGTGGCAGGAGCGGCGGGGCCCGCGGGCCGGGCCACGCTGCTGAGGCTGGCCGAAGCCGGTGCGACCGTCGTCGCCTCGGACGCCAACGCCGAGCGTCTGGCGGAAGCGGTCGACGCCGCGCGCTACGCCCACGGCGGTGCGACCGTCACGGGCGACACCGTCGATCTCCTCGACCTGGCGGCAGCCCGGGACTGGGCGGACAGGACGGAGAAGGAATTCGGCCGCATCGACGGCCTGGTGCACCTCGTCGGCGGCTGGCGCGGCAGCGCCACCTTCGCCGAGACCGACCTCGCCGACTGGGATCTGCTGGAGAAGCTGCTGATCCGTACGGTCCAGTCCACCTCGCTCGCCTTCCAGCAGGGCCTCCAGCGCAGTGACCGGGGCCGCTACGTGCTCATCAGCGCGGCCGGAGCGAGCGCGCCCACCGCGGGCAACGCCGCCTACTCCGCCTCCAAGGCGGCGGCAGAGGCGTGGACGCTCGCGCTCGCCGACGCCTTCCGCAAGGCGGGGGGTGACGAGGGCCCGAAGACCGCGGCTGCGATCCTGGTCGTCAAGGCACTGGTGCACGACGCGATGCGCGCCGAGCGCCCGAATGCGAAGTTCGCGGGCTTCACCGACGTCAAGGAGCTGGCCGAGGCCATCGCCGGCGTCTGGGACATGCCCGCCGGAGAAGTGAACGGAAAGCGCCTGTGGCTGACCCCGCAACCGTAAGGACCGACGCGCGTCGTCATCACGATCCGCGGGTACGCGGCTTCGCCAGTGACAACTACGCGGGCGCCCACCCCGAGGTCCTCGCCGCTCTCGCCCTCGCCAACGACGGCCACCAGGTCGCCTACGGCGAGGACGACTACACCGAGCACCTCCAGCGCGTCGTGCACAGCCACTTCGGGTCCGGCTCCGAAGCCTTCCCGGTCTTCAACGGCACCGGTGCCAACGTCCTCGCCCTCCAGGCGCTGACCGACCGCTGGGGCGCCGTGATCTGCGCCGAGTCCGCGCACATCAACGTGGACGAGGGAGGCGCCCCGGAGCGCATGGGCGGCCTGAAGCTGCTCACCGTGCCGACGCCCGACGGCAAGCTGACACCCGAGCTCATCGACCGGCAGGCGTGGGGTTGGGAGGACGAGCACCGGGCGATGCCGCAGGTCGTGTCGATCACCCAGAACACCGAGCTCGGCACCGTCTACACGCCCGACGAGATCCGCGCCATCTGCGACCACGCCCACGGGCACGGTATGAAGGTGCACCTCGACGGGGCCCGGATAGCCAACGCCGCAGCGTCGCTGGACGTGCCCATGCGGACGTTCACCAACGCGGTCGGCGTCGACGTCCTCTCCTTCGGGGGGACCAAGAACGGCGCAATGTTCGGCGAGGCGGTCATCGTCCTCGACCCGGACGCTGTCCGCGCGATGAAGCACCTCCGCAAGCTGTCCATGCAGCTCGCCTCCAAGATGCGCTTCGTCTCGGTCCAGCTGGAAGCACTGCTGGCACGCGACCTCTGGCTGCGCAACGCCCGCCAGGCCAACGGCATGGCCCAGCGGCTCGCCGAAGGGGTCCGTGGCGTGGACGGTGTGGAGATCCTGCACCCCGTACAGGCCAACGCCGTGTTCGCACGGCTGCCGCACGACGTGAGCGAACGGCTGCAGAAGCGGTTCCGTTTCTACTTCTGGGACGAGTCGGCAGGGGACGTCCGCTGGATGTGCGCCTACGACACGACCGAGGAAGACGTGGACGCCTTCGTGCAGGCGCTGAAGGAAGAGATGGCGAAGTAGTTTTCGCATGCTTGTGCGGCCGACCGGAGAGCCATTGGCTTCCGGCCGGCCGCTTCCGTATGCTCCAGAGAGTCCAATGTAATGAACTACCCGGTACTGTATGCGGCACCGCGCTCGGTGCGCCGAAGGCAAGGCGGACGATGACCCCGACATTCACGGTTTCCGATGACGTACGCACACTCGCGCCCGGCTTCAGCCACCTCGTCGTCGAGGCGCACGGCCTGGTCAACGGTCCGAGCAACGACGAAAGCGCGGCCCTGCTGGACGACGCCACCCGCAGACTCGCCGAACGGCTCGGCGGCCGGGCCCCTCACGAGGACCCCCACGTCGCGGCCTGGCGCGAGACCTACACGGCCTTCGGCGCCAAGCCCTCGCGCACCCGCAACTCCGCCGAGGCCCTCGCCAGGCGCGCACTCACCGACGCCGGACTGCCGCGCATCAACCGGCTCGTCGACGCCTACAACGCGATCAGCGTCGCCCATCTGATCCCGGTCGGCGGCGAGGACGCCGACCGCATCGAGGGCGCCATGCGACTCGTACGCGCCACGGGGCAGGAGCCCTTCCTCACGGCCTCGGGCGGCGAAGAGGTGCTGGAACACCCGGAGCCCGGCGAAGTCGTCTGGTGCGACGACGAGGGCGTCACCTGCCGCCGCTGGAACTGGCGCCAGGGGGTACGCACCCGGCTCACCGAGGAATCCGTGAACGCCGTCTTCCTGCTGGAGCGGCTCGCCCCCATGACGAACGGCGAGCTCGGCGCCGCGGGCGCCGAACTCGCCGAATCGCTGGAGAAGCTGAGCCCCGGGGCGCGGATCACCGTCCACGCCCCGAACTGACACCCGCTGGTCAGCCCCGCTCGCGCACCTCGGCGGGCGTCGGAGCCGTACCGCCGAGGTGGGCCGGGACCCACCAGGTGTCGCTGGCGTCCTTGGGGCGCACCGGATAGGCGCGCTGCGCGGCTTCGAGGAGCTCCTGCACCCGGTCCCGCAGCCGCCGGGTGATCGCACCCGCGTACTGGTCGGCCGGGGCCTCCATCGGCTCGCCCACCCGAATGGTCACCGGGATGTGGCTGCGTTTGAAGTTGCGGGGCCGGCCCTTCGTCCAGATCCGCTGGGTGCCCCACAGCGCCATCGGGATCAGCGGTACGCCCGCCTCCTGGGCCAGTCGTGCCGCACCCGACTTGAAGCTCTTCAGCGTGAACGACTGCGAGATCGTCGCCTCGGGGAACACTCCGATGATCTCGCCGCGTCGCAGCGAGGCGAGCGCGTGAGCGTACGCGTCCTCACCCTGGTTCCGGTCCACGGGAATGTGCCTCATGCCCCGCATCAGAGGACCGGAGATCCTGTGCCGGAAGACCGATTCCTTGGCCATGAAGCGGACCAGCCGCTTCTGAGGCAGCGCACCCAGGCCCGTGAAGATGAAGTCCAGGTAGCCGATGTGGTTGCTGACCAGAACCGCACCGCCGGTCTTCGGGATGTTCTCCGAACCCTGAGTGTCGATCTTCAGGTCCAGCGCCTTGAACAGCGTGAGAGCGGCGCCGATGACCGGCCGATAGACGAGTTCTGCCATCTGGAGAAGACCCTTCTTCAGTGCCTGGGGAGGGTTCTCCCGGCGGAAGTTACGCAGCCGTAGGTTTTCGGCATTGGGCCGATCGTGCCCCATACGCGACGCCGTGACCAGCCCCGGCGGGTACGGGGCGCGAGATTCTCATCACGTGGTACCTCCGGGAATGTCTCGTGGCCGCCCGGTGCTGACCCTTTGCGAAGAGCTCTGACAGGAGGCCGAAGGTGGACGGGCAGACACATGCCGACAGGCTCGACGCGTCCCAACTCGGCGTGGAATTGGGGGAGCGGGCCACCCTCGTGCAGTTCTCCAGCGCCTTCTGCCAGCCCTGCCGCGCCACCCGCCGGACCCTCGTCGAGGTGGCCGGGATGGTCGAGGGCGTCGCACACGTCGAAATCGACGCCGAGGCACATCTCACTCTGGTGCGCGCGCTGGACATCACCAGAACGCCGACCGTGCTGGTCCTCGACGCGGGCGGCAGGATCGTCCGCCGTGCGGTGGGTCAGCCACGCACCGTCGATGTCGTCGCGGCGCTCGGACAGGCGATGTGACGGACCGTGACGCATCTCCCACATCGCGGAACGCACTTGACTGCCCCCACCACGCATCGTCAGTCTGACGCTATGCCGCCAGAACTCCTTCTCTACGGCCGGGTCCATGTGGACCTGGCCCGTAACGCGAGTGCGCGCTGTCCGGGTGTCTGAGCACCCACGGCCCTGTACGCACCCACAGCAGAAGGACAGTTCCATGACGGCTTCGCCCGAGCTCGAAAGCCCCCGGACGGCCTCGCCCGACCTCCTCCGTTCCGTCTTCCGGCAGCACGCCGCAGGCGTGGCGGTGATCACCGCGGCCGGTCAGGGCCCGGTCGGATTCACCGCGACCTCGCTCAGCTCCGTCGCCGCCGAGCCGCCGCTGATCTCCTTCGGCGTGGGGACCTCGTCCTCCAGCTGGCCGGTCGTCGCAGAGGCGGAGTACGTCGGCGTCCACATACTCGGGGAGCACCAGCGGGAACTGGCCGCCACGTTCGCGCGCAGCGGCGCCGACCGCTTCGGTCCGTCCACCGACTGGCGTAGCGGACCGGAAGGTGTGCCGGTGCTGGGCGGGGTCCTGGCCTGGCTTGTCTGCCGCGTCGTGGCACGGATCCCGGCGGGGGACCACCGCATCGTCATCGCCCAGGCGGTTGTCGGCGACCCGGCCGGAGCCGGTCGCCCGCTCGTCTACCACCAGGGCCGCTTCACTGCTCTGCGAGACTGATCCGGCCCAGGTGTGGCAGGGGTGCAGTGCGTTGGCCAGATCACAGTCCAAGCGCTTGCTTATGGCTGGGGCACTGGGTGTACTGGCTAGTAATATTCCGGTCGGAGCGTCGGTCGCTACGACCGGAATCCGCCCCATCAGGCGCCTATGCTGCGAGCAACAAGGCAGCCCGGAAATGACGATGCAGTAGGAGAGCCGGCGTGAGCTTGAGGATCGTTGTCTGTGTGAAGTATGTGCCCGACGCGACTGGTGATCGGCATTTCGCTGATGACTTGACGGTGG
>NZ_JBSHFH010000047.1:0-53926 GCF_053617235.1 Streptomyces sp. NPDC055749
CCGGAAGACCGTGAGGTCTTCCGGCGCCCCTCGTTCTTGCTGGTTCAGCGGCGGTCGTCGAGGTCCGTGCCGTCCACGCCGTTGGCCTCGGCGTCGGACTGCTTGGCCTGGACCTCCGCGTCGAGCACCGTTCGCCCGCTGCCGTCGACCGAGCTCAGCGGTGCGCGGTCGTCGGACACCTCGGTGGGGGGCGGCGGTTCGACGAGCCAGTCCGGGTTGGCCTGCTTGTCCCACCACCTCCAGGCGGCGTAGGTGCCACCGGCCACGATTCCCAGAACGGCGAGACCCTTGGCCAGCCGGCCGGCCTTGGCCCGCCGCTCGTGCTTCCTGACCAGCTTCCGGATCTCCTTGGCCGTCACCTGTCCGCGCAGTGCCGCCAGCGCCGCCGCACTGCGGGCGGTGGCCTCCTCGGCCATCGGCTGGGCGACCGAGACCGCGTGCTCCACACGCGGCACGGTGTAGTCCGCGGCGCTCCGGGCGGCGCGGCGGGTCCGGACCGCGGCGCGGTGCGCGGCCTCGTCCACCCTGGGCGGCACATGCGTACGTGCCTGTTCGATATGTGGTGCGAGGTATGCCACGTACTGGACACGGGCCTGGTGGGCCGCCGCGGACACCTTGGGCGCGAGTCGCACACGGGCCTCCTGTGCGTAGTGCGCTGCCTGTTCCTTGGCCGTGTCGGCATAGGGCGCCACCACTTCCGCGGCGTGCTGCGCGCTTTCCTTCGCCGAGTCGGTTGCGGCGCGCACGCTGTCGATGCGGGTCACGGGATCCTCCTCCTTGGTGGCGGGTAGGTACTCCGCCTTTCCACCCAATTCGAAATCATGCCCGTCAGTGCCCCACGTGGCATGCGGGGCGGGCATCCGGGTCATGAACCGCTTCTCAGGACAATGCGGTGCAAGCGGAGCGTGGCGACGACAATGCCATGGTTCGGGCCCGAGGACGAGCGGTGCGAGGCTCGCGGCGGCCGGATGTCGCGGGGGGTCCTCCGTGCGAGGATCGGTGAACGTAGTTGAGGACTTACGGAAGGCAGATTGTGGCCGAGCAGCTTTACGCCACCTTGAAGACCAGCCAAGGCGACATCGAGATCCGGCTCCTGCCGAACCACGCGCCCAAAACGGTCAAGAACTTCGTCGAGCTCGCCACCGGCGAGCGGGAGTGGACCCACCCCGCGACCGGGCAGAAGTCCACGGACAAGCTGTACGACGGCACCGTCTTCCACCGGGTCATCAGCGGTTTCATGATCCAGGGCGGCGACCCGCTGGGCAACGGCACGGGTGGCCCGGGCTACGAGTTCGGTGACGAGTTCCACCCGGACCTCGGCTTCAACAAGCCCTACCTGCTGGCCATGGCCAACGCGGGTCCGGGCACCAACGGTTCGCAGTTCTTCCTGACCGTGTCGCCCACCGCGTGGCTGACCGGCAAGCACACCATCTTCGGTGAGGTCGCCGACGAGGCCGGCAAGAAGGTCGTGGACGCCATCGCGGCCGCGCCCACCAACCCGCGTACCGACCGCCCGCTCCAGGACGTGGTGATCGAGTCCGTCGTCATCGAGACCCGCTGAATCCGGCCCACGGCTGATCGGTCCCGTTCCCACGGGGAACCAACCGCCCTGCTCGTCCGTACTGTTACATAGCGGACGAGCAGGGCGTCGGCATGTCCGTCGCCGTCAGGACCAGGACCGACCGAGGGGCGAGGACCGATGGACCAGCAGCCGCCAGCAGGCCAGGATCCGTCCGCGGTCCCCGGCAGCCCTCCCACCTGTTATCGCCACCCGGACCGCGAGTCGGGCATCCGCTGCACCCGCTGCGAGCGGCCGATCTGCACCGAGTGCATGGTCGACGCGTCCGTCGGCTTCCAGTGTCCGAGCTGCGTCCGTGAGGGCTCCGGAACCGGCCACCACCCGGCCGCGAACCAGCCCCGTACGCTCGCGGGCGGCACGGTGGCCGCGGATCCCCGGCTGATCACCAAGATCCTTCTCGGCATCAATGCCGCGGTCTTCATCGCGGTCCTGGCCACCGGGGACCGGCTGCTCGACGAGCTGCTGCTGTTCGGCCGGGCGTACTCCTCCGACGGGCTGGAGGGGGTCGCCGAGGGGCAGTGGTACCGGCTGGTGACCTCGATGTTCCTGCACCAGGAGGTGTGGCACATCGCGTTCAACATGCTGGGCCTGTGGTGGCTCGGCGGACCGCTGGAAGCGGCCCTGGGACGTGCCCGCTACCTCACGCTCTATCTGCTCTCCGGGCTGGCGGGCAGTGCCCTCACCTACTTGATCGCCTCGCCCCAGCAGGGCTCGCTCGGCGCCTCGGGCGCGATCTTCGGTCTGCTGGGCGCCACGGTCGTGCTGATGCGCCGGATGAACTACGACATGCGGCCGGTCCTCGCGCTCCTCGCGCTGAACCTGCTTTTCACCTTCACCTGGGGCGGTATCGCCTGGGAGGCCCATGTCGGTGGTCTGATCGCGGGCATCCTGATCGCGATCGGCATGGTGCACGCGCCGCGAGAGCGCCGGAATCTGGTGCAGTACGGGACCTGCGCACTGGTCCTGGTCGCGGTCATCGGCATCGTCCTTGCCCGGACCGCAGCGCTCACCTGAGCGGATTTCGCGTGGCTTCGGGGCTTCGGGCTCCGAGTTGTCCACAGAGCGTGCCGAATCTTGTGCATCGAGTGGGGAACAAGTGTGCCCCTTGTCGCTGAGCTGGGTTTCTCCAGTCAGGACAAGGGGCGAGCCCTCCCTCGATGAGGGAGGGTGTAGTCACACCGGCGTCAACTTCGACGTAGGTTATCCACAGATCGTCTGACCTTTTCCCCCACCTGTGGATAACTCTGTGGGTAACTCAGGGCAGGGCTTGTGGAAGCGGGGCTGAACCGGGTACGGCTACTTCCACTGCGTGGACACACCGAAGCCGCCGGCGATGAAGCCGAAGCCGACCACGATGTTCCAGTTGCCCAGTGCCTTGATGGGCAGATCGCCCTCGGTCACGTAGAAGACGACGATCCAGGCCAGACCGATCAGGAAGAGCGCCAGCATCACCGGCGCCACCCAACTGCGGTTGGTCAGCTTTATGCTCGTGGCCGCCTTCGCCGGAGGGGGCGTGAAATCGGCCTTCTTGCGGATACGTGACTTCGGCACGAGGAACTCTCCTGTCGATGCGCTGCGTGACCGCGCAGAGAACTGTGGCTGACGCCGGGGCTTGGCACGAGGGGGAATGATGCCGCCCCCGGGCGTCCGTTAGCGTAGTGCTTCCGTGGCGCCTAAGGAGATAAGGGTACGTTGAGCAATTCTGCCGACTCTCCCGAAGGCCCGGTCCGGCACGCCTCCCCATGGCCGGTCCGGGGACTCACCGCTGCCGTTTTCGCCCTGGCGGGACTGATCTTCGTCACCAGTGCCAACACGGCCAAGGGTACTGACATCCGTACCGACTCCTCATTGCTGAAGCTCTCCGACCTCATCCAGCAGCGCAGCCAGAACAACGCCGAGCTGAACGAGTCGACCGCCGAGCTCCGCGAGGACATCGACACCCTGGCCCAGCGCGACGACGGCAGCACCAAGGCGGAGGACGCCAAGCTCAAGGCGCTGGAGCGGGCCGCGGGCACCACGAAGATCACCGGCGACGCCGTCGGTGTCACGCTCGACGACGCCCCTCCGAACGCCACGGCCAACCCCGGGTACCCCGAGCCGCAACCCAATGACCTGGTCATTCACCAGCAGGACCTGCAGGCCGTCGTCAACGCGCTCTGGCAGGGCGGGGCCCGCGGCATCCAGGTCATGGACCAGCGGCTGATCTCCACGAGCGCCGTCCGCTGCGTGGGCAACACCCTGATCCTCCAGGGCCGGGTCTACTCGCCGCCGTACAAGGTCACCGCGGTCGGCGACCCGGACCGGCTCAAGCAGGCGCTCAACGACTCCACGGCGATCCAGAACTACCAGCTGTACGTGAAGGCGTACGGGCTTGGCTGGAAAGTCGACGAGGACGACGGAGTGACTCTTCCCGGCTACTCGGGCACAGTGGATCTCCACTACGCGAAGCCTGTGGAGTAGTCCCCGGGGGAGGCCGGCCGGTGTCGGTGCGACTGATCGTCAGAAGTTTCAGCGAGCTGTGCATCACCGTCGGCGCCCTGATCATCCTCTTCGTCCTGTACGTGCTGTTCTGGACGGGAGTGAAGGCGGCCGGCGCCACCGAGGGCGAGATCGACACGCTCCAGAACCAGTGGGCGCAGGGCGCGGTCTCCGTACCGGCGCCCGCGCCGCCCCTCGACCCCGTACCCGCAGCGTCGGCGTACCGGGACGGCAAACCGTTCGCGATGATGTACATCCCCCGCTTCGGCAAGGGCTGGGAGTGGCCCGTCCTGGAGAACACGAAGGTCGGGACCCTGAAGAAGGGGCTCGGCCACTACGCGGGGACGGCGCCGCTCGGGGCGACGGGCAACTTCGCCGTGGCAGGCCACCGGCGCACGTACGGGGACCCGTTCAAGGACTTCCCGCGGCTGCGTCCCGGCGACGCGGTCGTGCTGACGGACGGGGCGACCTGGTACACGTACCGCATCGGCAGGAAGCCCTACCGGACCGTGCCGGGCGACACCGCGGTCATCGACCCCGTGCCGCGCAAGTCCGGATTCGACGGCCCGGGCCGCTACCTCACGCTGACCACGTGCGAACCCGAGTGGGGCAGCAGCCACCGGCTCATCGCCTGGGCCCATCTGGATGCCACCCAGCCTGTGACGGACGGCAAACCTGCCGTTATCCACAGCTGACCCACGCCTGAGCCCCGGGCCTTTAGTCTGGTGCTGTACCGAATGGAGGGGACAGCATGTACGGCTGGATCTGGCGGCATCTGCCGGGCAACGCGTGGGTGCGGGCAGTCATCTCGCTCGTGCTGGTCCTGGCTGTTGTCTATGCGCTCTTCCAGTACGTCTTCCCCTGGGCGGAGCCGTTGCTTCCGTTCGGTGATGTCACGGTGGACGGCGAAGGCACCAGTGGAGCGGGGACCGGTCAGTGAGCGCACGCATTCTCGTCGTCGACAACTACGACAGCTTTGTCTTCAATCTCGTCCAGTACCTCTACCAGCTCGGCGCCGAGTGCGAGGTGCTGCGCAACGACGAGGTGACCACGGCACACGCCCAGGACGGCTTCGACGGAGTCCTGCTGTCGCCGGGTCCCGGCGCTCCCGAACAGGCCGGGGTCTGCATCGAGATGGTGCGCCACTGCGCCGACACGGGCGTGCCGGTGTTCGGCGTCTGCCTCGGGATGCAGTCGATGGCCGTGGCGTACGGCGGTGTGGTGGACCGCGCCCCGGAGCTGCTGCACGGCAAGACCTCCCCCGTGAACCACGAGGGCAAGGGTGTGTTCGCCGGTCTCCCGTCGCCCTTCACCGCCACCCGCTACCACTCGCTCGCGGCCGAACCGGACACGGTTCCGCCCGAGCTCGAAGTCACGGCGCGCACGGCGGACGGGATCATCATGGGGCTGCGCCACCGTGAACTGGCGGTGGAGGGCGTGCAGTTCCACCCCGAATCGGTGCTCACCGAATACGGTCACCTGATGCTCGCCAACTGGCTGGAGCAGTGCGGCGACACGGGGGCCGTGGCGAGGTCCGAAGGGCTCGCGCCGGTGGTGGGCAAGGCCGCCGCGTGAGCGGACTCCGCCCCGAACGAGGTGCCGGAGACGAAGGCCCGTACGCGCAGGGAGCGTATGAGGCCGACGGCACGTTCGTGGCGGCGGTCGATCAGCTCGCGGACCCGCTGACGGACCCTTTGCCGGGTCAGCAGCCCGGTCAGCACGCCTCGCCCTGGTTCAGGGCGGGCAACATCCCGGCGGGCGGGCCGGGGCCCCAGGCGCAACAGGCTCAGCAGACGCCCCAGGAGGCTCAGGAGACCCCGAGGGAGTGGTACGACCCCGAGGGCTACCAACGGGACTGGTATCGGCAGCAGGAGCCCGTCCAGGGTCCTGTCGAGGTCCCCGTCGAAGTCCCCGTCGAGAGGCGGGCCGACGAGACCGTCGGTCTGCGGACGGCCGATACGCGGCGGATGCAGGAAGCAGCAACAGCTGTAGAGCCGTCGGCCGCGGCCCCCGAACCTCGTACCGGAGGGCGGGCGGAGCGCCGCAGAGCGGCGAAGGGGCGAGGCAGACGTCGTACGGAAGCCACGCCCGAGGCGGGGACGGAAGCGGAACCGGACCGGCCCGCCGCCCCGATGTCACGCGTGGAGGCGAGAAGGGCGGCCCGCGCGGCCAAGGACAGTCCCGCGGTCGTCGCCAGCCGGGTCGTGGGCGAGGTGTTCATCTCGCTCGGCGTGCTGATGCTGTTGTTCGTCACGTACCAGCTCTGGTGGACCAACGTCCGCGCCGGCCTGATCGCAGGCAACGAGACGAACAAGATCCAGGACGAGTGGGCGAACGGGGACCGCAAACCCGGTGTCTTCGAGCCGGGCCAGGGCTTCGCCATCATGCACATTCCGAAGCTGGACGTCGTCGCGCCGATCGCCGAGGGCATCGACAAGGAGAAGGTCCTCGACCGCGGGATGATCGGCCACTACGGCGAGGGCAAGCTGAAGACCGCGATGCCGTCGGCGAAGCAGGGCAACTTCTCGGTGGCGGGCCACCGGAACACCCATGGCGAACCGTTCCGCTACATCAACAAGCTGCAGCCCGGTGACCCGATCGTCGTGGAGACGCAGGACACGTACTACACGTACGAGATGACCAGAACCCTTCCCCAGACGTCGCCATCCAACGTCTCGGTGATCGCCCCGGTCCCTGCCGGTTCGGGATTCACGGCGCCGGGCCGCTATCTCACCCTGACGACCTGTACGCCGGAATTCACGAGTACGTACCGATTGATCGTCTGGGGCAAGATGGTCGACGAACGGCCGCGCAGCAAGGGGAAGCCCGACGCGCTCGTGGGCTGAACATCATGACGACAGGGGCGGGTGCGGTGGCAGCGAGGACCGAGCACGAGGCGCGGGACGGCGAGTTCGCGCCCCCGGCACGCCGTGGAGACCGCCACCCCGTCGCCGCCGCCGTCAGTGTCTTCGGCGAGCTGCTGATCACCGCTGGTCTGGTGCTGGGCCTCTTCGTCGTCTACTCGCTGTGGTGGACGAACGTCCTCGCCGACCGCGCGGCCGACAAGCAGGGCAACACGGTCCGCGACCACTGGGCCGAGGGACGTGGCCCCGGAGCGCTGGACACCAAGGACGGCATCGGCTTCCTGCATGTCCCCGCCATGAAGAACGGCGAGGTGCTGGTCAAGAAGGGCACCGAGACCAAGGCCCTCAACGACGGCATCGCCGGCTACTACACGGAGCCGGTGAAGTCGGCGATGCCCTGGGACAAGCAGGGCAACTTCACGCTCGCGGCGCACCGGGACGGACACGGCGCCAAATTCCACAACATCGACAAGGTGAAGACGGGCGACGCGGTCGTCTTCGAGACCAAGGACACCTGGTACGTCTACAAGGTCTACGAGAAGCTCCCGGAGACCTCGAAGTACGACGTCGGCGTGATCCAGCCGGTGCCGAAGGAATCCGGGGTGAAGAAGCCCGGCCGCTACATCACCCTCACGACCTGCACTCCGGTCTACACGTCGAAGTACCGCTACATCGTCTGGGGCGAGCTGGTGCGTACGGAGAAGGTCGACGGGGACCGCACCAGGCCGGTGGAACTGCGCTGAACCGGCCGGCCCCCTGACGTGGTCCTGCTGACGTAGTCACGCAAAAGGGCCCCGCCCACCTTTCGGTGAACGGGGCCCTTCGGCTTGTGCGGGTCGTGCGGGGCTACGCGGTCAGTCCCGGCTGCCCAGGCCGCCGAAGAGGCCGTCTCCGTCGCCGCCACCGTCGACGGTGAACAGGGTGACCGTGCTGCCCTTCGCCACCGGGGTGCCGGGTCCCGGGCTGCTGTTGGCCACGGTGGCGTTCGGCTTGTCCACGGAGCCGGGGGCGAGCGTGACGACCAGGTTGAGAGCCTCCAGCTGGCCCTTCACGTCCTGGTACTTCTTGCCCAGGATGTCGGCCGGAATGGTGACCTGCTCCGGCGTCGGCGGGCCCTTGGAGACCTTCAGGACCACCTGGACGTCCTTGGCCTGCTTGCTCGGCCCGGTCGGGGTCTGCTCCAGGACGGTGCCCACCGGCTCGTTCGAGTCGACGTCGGCCCGCGAGACGTTGACGAAGCCGAGGCCGTTGAGCTGGGCCACTGCCGCCTCAAAGGTACGGGTGCGGACGTCAGGCAGGTTGAACAAGGCCTGCTTGGCCACCGTGATCGTGACCTCGGACTCCTTCTCGGCCTTCGAGCCGCCCTCGGGGCTCTGCTCGACGACCGTGTCCGGGGTCTTCTCGGACTCGACCGACTTCACGTTCACCGTGAACCCCTGGTCCTCCAGGGTCTTACGGGCGTCGGACTCGGTCTCGTCGGTGACGTCCGGGACCTCCACCTTCGGCGCTCCGGTGGAGACGACGACCGTGACGGTCGCGTTCTCATCCATCTTGACGTCCTGCTCCGGCGACTGGCTGCAGATCTTGCCCTTCGCCTGGGCCTCGCAGGGTTCCTTGCCGCCGACCTTGACCTTGACGCCGGCGTTGTCCGCGAGTCCCTGCGCTTCCGCCACGGTCGAACCGACCAGGTTCGGCGCGTCGACCTGGCCGCTGCCGCCGCCGTTGGAACCGAAGACGGACCTGCCGATCAGGATGGCGCCGATCAGCACCAGAATGCCCGCGACGATCAGGAGGATCGTCGAGGTGTTGCTCTTCTTCTGGCGCCGCCGGTCCGGGCGGTCGTCGTACCCGTAGCCGCCGTCGTCCGGGTTGACCGGCGGCAGCATCGACGTCTGCGCACCGTTCGCGTCGGCCTGGCGCAGGGCGGTCGTGGGCTGGTCCTGGTTGTAGCCGCCGTAACCGCCGTAGCCCGCCGCACCCATCGCCGCCGTGGCCGCGACCGGCTGACCGTCGAGGCATGCCTCGATGTCGGCCCGCATCTCGTCGGCGGACTGGTAGCGGTAGTCGGGGTCCTTGGTGAGCGCCTTCAACACGATCGCGTCCATCTCGGGCGTGATCTCGGGGTCGAAGTTGCTCGGCGGCTGAGGCTCTTCCCGCACGTGCTGGTAGGCAACCGCGACGGGAGAGTCCCCGACGAACGGCGGCCGGACCGCGAGCAGCTCGTAGAGCAGGCAGCCGGTGGAGTACAGGTCGGAGCGTGCGTCGACCTGCTCGCCCTTCGCCTGCTCCGGGGAGAGGTACTGGGCGGTGCCGATGACGGCGGCGGTCTGGGTCATCGTCATACCGGAGTCGCCCATGGCACGGGCGATGCCGAAGTCCATGACCTTGACCTGACCGGTACGCGTCAGCATGACGTTCGCCGGCTTGATGTCGCGGTGCACGATCTGGGCGCGGTGCGAGTACTCCAGCGCCTGGAGGATGCCCACCGTCATCTCGAGGGTGCGCTCGGGCAGCAGTCTGCGACCGGAGTGCAGCAGCTCCCTGAGCGTCGACCCGTCGACGTACTCCATCACGATGTACGGGATGGAGACCCCGTCGACGTAGTCCTCGCCGGTGTCGTAGACGGCGACGATCGCGGGGTGGTTGAGCGAGGCGGCGGACTGGGCCTCACGGCGGAACCGGGCCTGGAAGGACGGATCGCGGGCCAGATCGGCCCGGAGCGTCTTCACGGCGACGGTGCGGCCGAGCCGGGTGTCGTGGGCGAGGTAGACCTCGGCCATGCCACCACGGCCGAGCACCGAGCCCAGCTCGTACCGGCCGCCGAGGCGACGCGGCTCTTCCATACGTTCCAGCCCTCTCCGTCAGTCCCGACCGCACCCGTGTGTGGTCCGGCGGTGCGCTGTTCGCGCATACGCTACCGGGCACGCGCCATGTGATCCGCCCGCCCCCGTCAGCTGATATCCGACCGGTATCCCAATGTGCTGGTATGACGGCCGCTGTGACGGCCATCACGCGCCGTCGATGACTGCCTTCATCACATTCCTGGCAATCGGGGCGGCCAGACCGCCACCGGAGATGTCGTCCCGGTTGGCGTTGCCGTCCTCGACCACCACGGCCACGGCCACCGGGGAGCCGGTGTCGGTCTTGGCGTACGAGATGAACCAGGCGTACGGCTTCTCGCTGTTGTTCAGACCGTGCTGGGCGGTACCGGTCTTGCCTCCGACAGTGACGCCGTCGATCCGGGCGTTGGTTCCCGTGCCGCTGTCGACGACGGTCTCCATCATCTGCTGGACCTTCTGGGCGTTCTCACCCGAGAGCGGCCGGCCGAGCTGCTCCTTCTCATGGGTGTGGATGACGTCCAGGTTGGGCGCCTGGCGCTGCGCGACCATGTACGGCTGCATGAGCTTGCCGTCGTTGGCGATCGCGGAGGCGACCATGGCCATCTGGAGCGGGGTGGTGCGGTTGGATGCCTGGCCGATGCCCGCCATCGCGTTCTGCGGCCGGTTGTCCTCGGGGTAGATGCTCGCGTCGGCGCGGACCGGAGTGAAGATCTCCTTGTTGAAGCCGAACTTCTCGGTCTGCTCGATCATCTTCTCGTTGCCGAGGTCGTCGCTCATCTTGCCGAAGACGGTGTTGCACGACCAGCGGAGCGCTTCCCGGATGGTCGCGTTCTCACACGGGATGTTGCCCTCGTTCTTCAGCGGGACGGTCGTCTGCGGCAGCGTCCAGGGCAGCGGGGAGTCGGTCTTCGCGTCGATGTCGTCGTAGAGGCCGTTCTCCAGCGCCGCGGCGGCGGTGACGACCTTGAACGTCGATCCGGGCGGGTAGGTCTCCCGCAGGGCCCGGTTGAGCATGGGCTTGTCTTTGTCCTGGAGGAGCTTCTGCCGGGCGTCCGAGTCCTTGAGGGTGTTGCCCGCGAAGACCGAGGGATCGTACGAAGGGGTGCTGGCCAGGGCCAGAATGGCGCCGGTCCGCGGGTCGATCGCCGCGACGGCGCCCTTCTTGTTGCCCAGGCCCTTGAACGCGGCCTTCTGGGCAGCGCCGTTCAGTGTGGTGACGATGTTGCCGCCGGTCTTCTTCTCGCCGGTGAACATCGACAGGGTCCGGTCGAAGAACAGCTGGTCGTCGTTGCCCGTGAGGATGCCGTCCTCCAGGTTCTCCAGCTGGGAGGAGTCGAAGGCCTGGGAGGAGTAACCGGTGACGGGCGCCCACATGGGGCCGTTCTTCCAGACCCTCTTGTACTTGAAGTCGCCGCCGGTCGTCTCCACGGAGCCGGTGACCGGATTGCCGTCCACGATGATGTCGCCGCGCTCGTGCGCGTACCGCTCGATCTGGACGCGGCGGTTGTGCTTGTGGCTGTTCAGCTCGTCCGCGCGGACGTACTGGAGCCAGTTGTCCCGGACCAGAAGGGCCAGGACGAGGACTCCGCAGAAGATCGCGATCCGGCGCAGAGGCTTGTTCACGGCCGGACCACCTGGGTCATTTCGGCATCGGTGGAGGGCGCGGGCGCGGGTGCGGGACGGCGTGCGGTGTCGCTGATACGGATCAGGATGCCGATCAGCGCCCAGTTGGCGATCACGGACGAACCACCTGCCGCGAGGAACGGCATGGTCATACCGGTCAGCGGGATGAGGCCCATCACGCCGCCGGCGACGACGAAGACCTGGATGGCGAAGGAGCCGGAGAGACCGACGGCGAGGAGTTTGCCGAACGGGTCGCGGGCGGCGAGGGCCGTGCGGACGCCTCGCTCCACGATCAGGCCGTAGACGAGGAGGACGGCCATCATGCCGGCCAGCCCGAGCTCCTCGCCGACGGTGGCGAGGATGAAGTCGGAGTTGGCTGCGAAGCCGATCAGGTCGGAGTTGCCTTGGCCGAGGCCCGTACCGAGGGTGCCGCCCGAGCCGAACGCCATCAGGGACTTGGCCATCTGCTCGCTCGCTGCCAGCTCGCCCCAGCCCGCGAACGGATCGAGCCATGCCTCGACGCGACCCTGGACGTGGGGTTCGAACGAAGCGACACCGACGGCGCCGACCCCTGACATCACGAGGCCGAAGACGATCCAGCTGGTGCGCTCGGTCGCGACGTACAGCATGACGACGAACATGCCGAAGAACAGCAGGGAGGAACCGAGGTCGGTCTCGAAGACCAGGATCAGGATCGAGAACGCCCAGACCATCAGGATCGGTCCGAGGTCACGGCCTCGCGGAAGGTAGAGCCCCATGAAGCGGCGGCTGGCCAGAGCGAGGGCGTCGCGCTTCACCATCAGGTATCCGGCGAAGAAGACCGTAATGATGATCTTGGCGAACTCCCCCGGCTGGATGGTGCCGACGCCGGGGATCTTGATCCAGATCTTGGCGCCGTTCACGGCCGGGAAGAACATCGGCAGGATCAGCAGGAACAGCGCCACGACCATGGAGATGTACGTGTAGCGCTGGAGGAGCCGGTGGTCCTTGAGTGCCACCAGAACGATCACCAACAGCCCCACGCCGACTGCGGAGAACAGCAGCTGCTTGGAAGCGGCAGGGACGAAAGTGCTCTCGGCCTGGAAGCGTACGGACTGGTCCAGGCGCCAGATCAGTGCCAGGCCCAGACCGTTCAGCAACGTGGCCAGCGGCAGCAGCAGCGGGTCCGAGTACGGGGCGAACTTGCGGACCACAAGGTGTGCCACGCCACCCAGCAGGGCGAGCCCGATTCCGTATCCGAGCATGCCGGAGGGCAGCTCGCCGTTGAGCGCGAGGCCCACGTTGGCGTAGGCGAACACCGAGATGAAGACGGCGAAAACGACAAGCGCCAGCTCGGTGTTACGGCGGCTCGGTGCGTCGATCGCGCCGATGGTGGTCGTGTTGGTGACAACGCTCATAGTGCTGAGGCCCCCTACGGCTTACTGCTTACCGCACTGCGGGACCAGCTTTTTCTCTTCCTCCGAGAGGCTGGGGCCGGGAGTGGGAGTCGCTGCGGTCGGCTTGGTCCCCGTCGCGGAGGACGTGGCGGAAGTCTTGTCTGCGGGAGCACCGGCGGTGCCCCCTGCCTGGCCCTCGCCGGTGCGTGCGTCGGCCTCGGCCTCGGCTGCGCGGCGCTGGGCGTCCTTCTTGCAGGCGGACGCCTGGGCGGCGAGCTCGCCGACCTTCTTGCGGGCGTCGGTGAGGCTGCCCTCGGCGATGGTCGCCTCGACCTGCTTGCGCTGGTAGGGCGGGAGGTACTTGAGCTCGATCTCGGGGTGGTTCTTCTCGACCTTCGACAGCGACACCCAGGCGAGGTCCTGGCTGATGCCGCGGTACAGCGCGACGTTCTCGCCCTTCGCGCCCACGTAGTACTGCGTCTGGGTCCAGCGGTAGCCGCCGTACAGACCGCCGCCGATGACGGCGAGTGCGAGGACGAGGTACAGGGACCGCTTCAGCCACTTACGGCCGCCGCGCGGTTTGACGAAGTCGTCGTCGGTGTACGAGCCGAAGGCACCGTCCGGCGCTCCCCCGTAGCCGTTGTCGTCGCCGCTGCCGGGCGGGCCGAAGCCGCCGGAGGGCGGCGGGACGGGACGGCCGAGTCCGGCCGCGCGTCCGGCCGGGGTCTGCATGGCCCCGCCGTCGTTGTGCTGGGCGGCCTGGTTCTCGGCGACGGCTCCGACGATGACCGGGGTGTCGTTGAGCTGCCCGGCCAGGGTGTCGTTGCTGTCGACGTCCAGGACGTCGGCCACGATGCAGGTGATGTTGTCGGGGCCGCCGCCGCGCAGAGCCAGCTGGATGAGCTCCTGGATGGTCTCCTGGGGGCCCTGGTAGCTGGCCAGCGTCTCTTCCATCGTCTGGTGCGAGACGACGCCGGAAAGCCCGTCTGAACAGATCAGATAGCGGTCGCCGGCACGGACCTCCCGGATGGAGAGGTCGGGTTCGACGTGGTCGCCGCTGCCCAGCGCCCGCATCAGCAGGGACCGCTGCGGGTGGGTCGTGGCCTCTTCCTCGGTGATCCGGCCCTCGTCGACGAGACGCTGCACCCAGGTGTGGTCCTGCGTGATCTGGGTGAGCACCCCGTCCCGCAGCAGGTAGGCGCGGGAGTCGCCGACGTGGACGAGGCCGAGGCGCTGACCGGTCCAGAGCAGGGCCGTGAGCGTGGTGCCCATGCCCTCCAGCTGGGGGTCCTCCTCGACCATCAGCCGCAGCTGGTCGTTGGCCCGCTGAACCGCCGTGCCGAGCGAGGTCAGGATGTCGGAGCCGGGCACGTCGTCGTCGAGCTGGACCAGCGTGGAGATCACCTCGGAACTGGCGACCTCACCGGCCGCCTGGCCGCCCATGCCGTCGGCGATGGCGAGAAGGCGGGGGCCGGCGTAGCCGGAGTCCTCGTTCCCTTCCCGGATCATGCCCTTGTGCGATCCGGCGGCGAAGCGCAGGGACAAGCTCATGCGCACCTCGCCCGTCGGTTCGGGGTACAGCCGGTCTCGAGCCACACTGCCCACCCTCCGGTCGGGAGCCGGGCCGGGTCCGTCGTAAGGACCGCCGCGGCTCGCTCGCTCCGCTCGCTCATTGTCGTACTACTTCCGCAGCTCGATGACGGTCTTGCCGATGCGGATCGGCGCGCCCAGCGGAACAGGCGTCGGGGTGGTGAGTCGGGTCCGGTCGAGATACGTGCCATTGGTGGACCCGAGATCCTCGACGATCCACTGGCCGTCACGGTCCGGGTAGATCCTGGCATGCCTGCTGGACGCGTAGTCGTCGTCCAGCACGATGGTTGAGTCATGGGCCCGGCCCAGGGTGATGGTCTGGCCCTGGAGCGCCACCGTAGTACCCGTGAGGATGCCTTCGGAGACGACCAGCTTTGTAGGTGCCCCGCGGCGCTGGCGCCCGGGCTGCTGGCGTTGCTGCGGTGGGGCAGCGGGTTGTTGGCGCCCCTGCTGCGGGCGCGTGTCAGCGGCAGTGCGGCGTGAGCCGCGCTGCGTTACACGCGTTCCGAACAGGTCGCTTCTGATGACCTGGACGGCCACGATCACGAACAGCCACAGAACGGCTAGGAAACCTAGCCGCATGACCGTAAGGGTCAGCTCTGACATTGCCCCCGCTTCACCCTTCGGCTTGCCGGTAAACGATGGTGGTGCTGCCCACGACGATCCGCGAGCCGTCGCGGAGCGTAGCGCGGGTGGTGTGCTGCCCGTCTACCACGATGCCGTTGGTAGACCCGAGATCCTGGATCGTCGAGGGCGTTCCGGTCCGGATCTCACAGTGCCGGCGCGATACGCCGGGATCGTCGATCCGCACGTCGGCGTCGGTGCTTCGTCCCATCACCAACGTCGGGCGGGAGATCTGATGGCGGGTGCCATTGATCTCGATCCAGCGCCGTACCTGTGCGTCCGGCAGGGGGCCGGGCGCGGTCGGAGGGCGCCGGTCGGTCGAGGGACCGCCGGTGCGCCCGGCGCCCGGCGGCGGGGCCGCGGGCATGGGCGGGGCGGCGGTCGGGGGGTAGCCGTAACCGCCGGGGCCCTGCGGGGCGGCGGGCCGCCCGGGGCCGGGCCGGTTCGGCTGTGCGTGTTGGGGAGGGCCGGCCTGCTGTCCGGGCTGGCCCTGCTGTGACGAACTCGACGCGAGCGTCCGGCTGCGGACACGGTAGAGCCCGGTGTCGAGGTCGTCGGCCTTCTCCAGGTGGACCTTGATCGGGCCCATGAAGGTGTAGCGCTGCTGCTTGGCGTAGTCCCGTACGAGGCCGGACAGCTCGTCGCCGAGCTGGCCGGAGTACGGGCTGAGCCGCTCGTAGTCGGGTGCGCTCAGCTCGACGATGAAGTCGTTGGGTACGACGGTCCGCTCGCGGTTCCAGATGGTGGCGTTGTTGTCGCACTCGCGCTGGAGAGCGCCCGCGATCTCCACCGGCTGGACCTCGGACTTGAAGACCTTGGCGAAGGTGCCATTGACCAGACCTTCGAGACGCTGCTCGAAACGCTTCATGACTCCCATGGGGCACCTCCTCCGGTGTCGTCATCCCTGTACTGCTTACTGATCGTATCCACGCGTCGGGAAATCGGCTGGTTCCCCTTGTCTGCCCTGTGGATGAGTGTCACCCCTCACACGGATCGTAGAGGTGGCCTCCTCACAGTGTCCCGCACCCGGGGTGCGGTCAGGAGGAGTGGGGGGCGGAGGCTCCGCGTTCCCGCTTCCCCCCATGTGTTCGCCAAAACAACGGATGTGAATCCACCCAGTCCATCGTGCTAATCTTCCGGATGTCGCCAGGCGCTCACACCAACCGGTGAGAGAGTCTCAAAACATCACTCATGCGCGAGTGGCGGAACGGCAGACGCGCTGGCTTCAGGTGCCAGTGTCCTTAGGGACGTGGGGGTTCAAATCCCCCCTCGCGCACAACGAAGTACCGATGGTTGGTGCTTGGTAGTAACGCAGAAACGGTCGTCATCGTAATCACGATGGCGACCGTTTCGTCGTTCCGGCGCTTGTTTCACGTGAAACGCCCGCTTTGGGCCGGGTGGGGCCGCGAGGTGCTGTTCCGCCTCGCGGCCCTCATGCGTTGCGTACGTCTCAGGCGGCCAGGCGGGAAGCGAGGGCCTTGGCCTTCTCGGCGGCGTCGGTGAGCGCCTTGGTGCGCGAGGTCTCGGCGAGCGGAATGAGCTCGGCCATCGAGGGCTGGGAGTGGGCCAGCGTCAGCTCCGGAACGATGAAGTCGACCTCGGCGCCGAACATGCCCGTGAGCAGCTTCTCCAGGTAGTTCTGGACGAACTCGAAGGATTCGCGGGGAGTGCCGGGGGCGTACGAACCGCCGCGGCTGGCGACGACGGTGACCGGGATGCCCTTGAGGGGGCTGTCGGGGCCGGCGTTGTGCCCGACGACGATCACCTGGTCCAGCCATGCCTTCAGGGTGGACGGGATGGAGAAGTTGTACATCGGCGCACCGATCAGGACGGCGTCCGCACCGGCCAACTCGGCGGCCAGCGTGGCGCGCAGGGGGTCCTCCGCGCCCGCGGCGGCGGCCGAGGCGTCCAGGTGGGGCAGCGGGTCCGCGGCGAGGTCCCGGTACACGACCTGCCCGTCCGGGTGCTGCTCGAGCCATGCCTGCACGAAGGCGGCGGTGACCTCGCGGGATGCGGAGCCCTGGGGGAAGACGGCGGAGTCGAGATGCAGAAGCGTGGCCATGAGGTTCTCCACAGATATATCGGGGGGGGGTGGGGGTGGGGAGGGCTGGGCGTGGCCGGGGGCGGTGAGCGCGGCCGGGGTGCCCAACGTTTCGTATGTACCTATGGATAGCATAGTCACTTATTTTTAGTAAGTCCCTCACGATGGCGCAGTAGTCTGTGGACATGGCGGATCACGGCGGAGAGGCATGTCGGCGGGTTGACGCGGGCATCAGCCGCGTCTTCGGGCTGTTCGGCAAGCGCTGGACGGGCCCGATCGTCTCTGTGCTCATGCAGCAGCCCGTTCACTTCGCGGATCTGCGGCGCGCGATTCCGGGCATCAGCGAGCGCATGCTGTCGGACCGGCTGTCCGAACTGGGGGCTGCCGGCCTGGTGGTCCGTGAGGTCGACGAGGGGCCGCCGCTGCGCGTCTCGTACCGGCTCACGGAGGCGGGCGCCGCGATGGAGCCGGCACTCAAGGAACTCGGCCGGTGGGCGGACACGTATCTGTCGGACGAGCCGGGCGGCTGCTGAACGCCGTAGTGGTTCTTCTGGTGGGCCTGGTCACCAAGCCTTGATCACCGGCGCGTCGGGTTCGTGCTGCCGCCAGGCCTCGTTGAGGCGCGTGAGCCTGCCCGGGGCGGCGATGCCGCGCAGGGACGCGACCTTGCCTTCGCTGACTTCGAACACCACTGCGCCCATGACCCGGTCGTCGACCACGGCCAGGACGGCCGTGGAGCCGTTGACCAGCGCGATGTGCATCGCCGGCGTGCCGCCGGCCAGCCGCCGCTTCGCCGCCGTGGGCTTGAAGCCTGCCCGCACGAAGGAGGCGACCCGCTCGCGTGTCTTGAACCGCAGCAGCCGCTTGGCCAGTCCGGCGCCGTCCGAGACCGCTGCCACGTCGTCGGTGAGAAGCGCCACCAGCCGTTCGGTGCGCCCCGACGTGGCGGCGGCGAGGAACTCCTCGACGACCCGGCGCGCGGACTCGGGATCGGCCTCGCCGCCGCGGCGGCGCTCGGCGGCGACCCGGATCCGGGCCCGGTGGGCATGCTGCTGGCTCGCGGACTCGGTGATGTCGAGGATCCCGGCGATCTCGGCGTGGCTGTACGAGAAGGCCTCACGCAAGACGTAGACGGCCCGCTCGACCGGCGAGAGGCGCTCGAAGAGGGTCAGCACGGCCAAGGACACGGATTCGCGCTGTTCGAAGGTGTCGGCCGGGCCGAGCATCGGGTCGCCTTCGAGCAGCGGTTCGGGCAGCCAGGCTCCGGCGGCCCGCTCGTGGCGCGCCTGCGCCGAGCGGAGCCGGTCGAGGCAGAGATTGGTGACGACCTTGGTCAGCCAGGCTTCCGGCACCTCGACCCGTTCGCGGTCTGCGGCCTGCCAGCGCAGGAACGCGTCCTGCACGGCGTCCTCGGCGTCGGCGGCCGAGCCGAGCAGACGGTACGCGAGCGAGGCCAGCCGGCCCCGGCCGGCCTCGAACCGATCGATGGCTGCGCTGTCCATGCGGAGCAGCCTATGCGGCGACCCGCACACCGGCCCCGTCGGGCGCGGTGGCCAGGCGGCGCCTGCGCTTCGGCATGCCGAAGGTCGGGTGGGCGATTCCGAACCCGGCCCCGCTGAGCACGCCCGCCTTGAGCCGCGCGGCGGTCCGGCCGCCCAGGTACCAGGGCTTCGACCGGACGTCCCCGTCCACCATCTGGAAGATCGCGTCCCGCCGGCCGAGGCTGATGTGGTTGCCGTAGTACTTCAGCCCGGTGGTCGGGACCTTGCTGCCTGTCAGGCGCGCGATGATCGCGGCGGTCGCCTGCATGTTGGTGAAGCCGGCCGAGGCGCAGGACATCGGCAGCGGCCGGCCGTTCTCGCCGATCGCGTAGGCGCAGTCACCGGCGGCGTAGACGTCCGGGTGCGAGACCGAGCGCATGGTGCGGTCGACGACGATCTGGCCGGTCTCGGCGACCTCCAGGCCGCTGGAGGCCGCGATGGGGTGCACGGCGAACCCGGCCGACCACACGGTCACGTCGGCCGGGATGGACGTACCGTCGGCTGCGATCGCCCGTGCCGGCTCGACGGCTTCGATGCCGGTGTGTTCGTGGACGGTGATGCCGAGCCGGTCGAAGGCGCGGCGCAGGTGACGGCGGGCCTTCGGGGAGAGCCAGGCGCCCAGCTCGCCGCGGGCGGCGAGCGCGACCGAGAGGTCTGGCCGGGACTCCGCGAGCTCGGTGGCGGTCTCGATGCCGGTCAGCCCCTCGCCGACGACCAGCACGGTGCCGCCCTCGCCCAGGCCGGCCAGGCGCTCGCGCAGACGCAGCGCCGACGACCGGCCGGTCACATCGAAGGCGTACTCGGCCACGCCGGGGACGCCGTGGTGGGCCACGGAGCTGCCGAGCGCGTAGAGAAGCGTGTCGTACGCGAGCTCGCCGTCGCCGTCCTCGCCGGTCACGGCGACGGTCCTGCGCTCGGGGTCGACGCCGGTGACGCGCGCCAGGCGCAGCCGCACCCCGGTGCCCGCGAATACGTCGGCGAGCTTGCGGAACGCCAGGTCCTGGCCGACCGCGAGCTGGTGGAGCCGCATCCGCTCGACGAAGTCGGGCGCGGCGTTGACGACGGTGATCTCGGTGTCGGCGGAGGAGAGCCGGCGGGCCAGGTTTCCGGCGGCGAAGGCCCCGGCGTATCCGGCACCGAGTACGACGATGCGGTGCTTCATGGCGTTGCTCCTGTCTCGTTCGCGTGCCCCTTGAACGGGATGGCGCCCCGATTGCTGACAGGAGTCGAGTGTGACGTGGGTCACTAAATCAGGATGGGCGGGCTGAGGTCGCGGCTCCGCTCGTGGTTGTCCACAGGGTGATCCACGACTTGTCCACAGGGGCGGACGGTTGTCGGAGAACGGCGGTACGGTCATCGGGAATTGATGGCTGACGGCCGGCAGACGGGGGAGGCGGCGTTCCATGGGTGAGATCGATACGACTGCACAGGGGCAGCGGGCCGCGGCGGGTGCCGCACGCATTCCGGTCGTGCCCGGGTTCGCGCGGCGCGCGGCGCTGGGCTCGCCGGACGCAGCGGGGGCCAACGGCTCGCCGAAGGCGGCCGGCAAGGCGCTGAGAGCCGAGGTGCCGCGGTCCGCGCACAGCTCGCTGGTCCTTCCTCCCGGCCGGCCGGACGCCGTCCAGGCGGTGGAGGAGTCCAACCGGGGCCGTGTGCCCGGTCTGACGCCGATCAGGGTGGGGCGGATGGCGGCCACCCCGTTCGCCTTCATGCGCGGCTCGGCGGGGCTGATGGCCCATGACCTGATGGGTACGCCGGTCACCGGGGTGGGCGCGCAGATCTGCGGAGACGCGCATGCGGCCAATTTCGGTCTGTACGGCGATGCGCGGGGAAATCTCGTCATCGACCTGAACGATTTCGACGAGACCGTCTTCGGCCCGTGGGAGTGGGACCTCAAGCGGCTCGCCACCTCTCTGGTGCTCGCCGGCCGCCAGGCAGGCGCCGACGAGGACACCTGCCGTAAGGGTGCGTACGACACCGTGGGTGCGTACCGGCGGACGATGCGGCTGCTGGCCGGACTGCCGGCGCTCGACGCGTGGAACGCGATCGCCGACGAGGAGCTCGTCTCGCACACGGACGCGCGGGATCTCGTCGGGACTCTGCAGCGGGTCTCGGAGAAGGCGCGCAACAACACGAGCGCCCGTTTCGCCGCCAGGTCGACGGAGGACTCCGGGGACGGAGGGCGCCGCTTCGTCGACGCTCCGCCGGTGCTGCGCCGGGTGCCGGACGAGGAGGCGGCGGCCGTCGCGGCGGGGCTCGGTGGCTATCTGAGCACGATCTCCGAGGACCGGGTGCCGTTGCTGGCCCGGTACGCGATCCATGATGTGGCGTTCCGGGTGGTCGGCACAGGCAGCGTCGGGACGCGGTCCTATGTGGTGCTGCTTCTGGATCACCGGGGCGAGCCGCTGGTCCTTCAGGTGAAGGAGGCCCGGCCCTCCGCGCTGGCGCCGTATCTGCCGCAGGCCGGCTTCGATGTGGCCGAGATCGCGCACGAAGGGCGCCGGGTGGTGCTCGGACAGAAGCGGATGCAGGTCGTCAGCGACATACTCCTCGGCTGGGCCGAGGTCGACGGGCGGCCCTTCCAGGTCCGTCAGTTCAGGAACCGCAAGGGCAGTGTGGACCCGGCCGCGCTCACGGCCGATCAGGTCGACGACTACGGGCGGATGACCGGCGCTCTGCTTGCGCGCGCCCATGCCCACAGCGCGGACCCGCGGCTGCTGGCGGCCTACTGCGGCAAGAACACCGAGCTGGACGAGGCGATGGCCTCC
Source organism: Streptomyces sp. NPDC055749 (assembly GCF_053617235.1). Lineage (NCBI taxonomy): Bacteria > Bacillati > Actinomycetota > Actinomycetes > Kitasatosporales > Streptomycetaceae > Streptomyces > Streptomyces sp. NPDC055749. The sequence goes on from NZ_JBSHFH010000047.1 coordinate 21,325, forward strand.
TTCGCGGTGACCTACGCGGACCGGACGGAAGCGGATCATGCCGAGCTGGTGCGGGCGGTCGCGGCCGGGCGAATAGCCGCAGAGCAGGGTGTCTGACGGAGACCGCGGCGGCCGGGCGTCCTCGGGGCGCCGGTCCTGGCCATACGCTGGACGGGTGACCCACGAAGCCGCCGGGGTGCCGAATACCCGGAACGATGATGACCGGCAGGACAACGACCGGCAGGACGAGCTGCATCACGCGCAGGACGCGTCGCAGGACGACCGGCAGGACGGACCGCCCGCTGCCCAGGGCGAGGCGCCGGGTGAGGCGCCTCGTCCCGAGGAGCGGCTTGCCAAGGCTGTGCGGGTGGCCGAGCAGGCGTTGATCGAGTTCGAGATCGCGGTGGAGACCTTCCGGGTCGAGGTCGAGAACTTCTCCCGGCTGCACCACCAGAAGCTCGGCCCGATGTACGCCCGGCTCGACGAGCTGGACGCGCTGATCGCGGAAGCCCGTGCGGACCGGACCGGTGATCCGGAGGATCGCCGCAAGGCCCAGGAGGCGCGGGCGATCGTCATGCCGATGCCGGGGGTCGAGGAGCTGTTCCACGACTGGATGGACTCCGACGGCCTGTCCCCCGAGGCTGCGGCGATGCTCACCGAGCAGCCCGTCCGGCCGCCCAAGCGGGTCAGGCCCAGCGAGGAGGCCCGCAAGCTCTACCGCGAGCTGGCACGCAAGGCGCACCCGGATCTGGCGCCGGACGAGAAGGAGCGGGAGCGCCGCGACGAGTTCATCACCCGGGTGAACGCGGCCTACGGGCGTGGGGACGAGGCGCTGCTGAGGGAACTGGCCGAGGAGTGGGAGGCGGGTCCGGTCGCACCGGAGGCCCGCTTCAGCGAGAGCGAAGAGCTGTATGCCCGGCTGGAGTGGCTCAGTCGGCGCAAGGAACTGCTGACGGTGCTGGCCCAGGAGCTGGAGCAGAGCGCCATCGGGTCGATGCTGCGGATGGCACCGGAAGATCCGGACCGCTTGCTGGAGGACATCGGCGAGAAGCTGCTCGCTGACGTTTCCCGGCGTGAGGCCGAGCTGGCGGGCCTGGTGCAGTAGCGTTCCGGGTGTCCCTGCCGCGTACGTACGAGAGAAGGCATGACCCATGAATTTCGCCCCACTGCCCTCGGTGGATGTCGCGACGGTGCCGTTGGACGGCTTCGTGCTGGACGTCCGGGAGGACGACGAGTGGGCGGCCGGGCATGTCGAGGGCGCGCTGCACATTCCCATGAGTGACTTCGTGGGCCGCTTCGGCGAGCTGACCGAGGCGGCCGAGGACGGCCGGCGTGTGCACGTGATGTGCCGTGTCGGCGGCCGGTCGGCCCAGGTGACGCAGTACCTGGTGCAGCAGGGCATCGACGCGGTGAACATCGACGGCGGTATGCAGGCCTGGGACGGTGCCGGGCGGCCGATGGTCGCGGAGGGCGGCGCGAGCCCGGCCTTCGTCCTCTGAGACACCCTCCTCTGAGACACCCTCCTGTGGGAGATCCCCCTCCGGGAGATCAGCAGAGGGGGTGGGCGGCCAGCAGGTCGCCCAGTGCCTCCTCGTGGGCCGCCGCCGGTCCGAGCGAGAGCTCGATCTGCTTCGCCCAGGCGTGGAAGCGGTGCAGGGGGTAGTCGGTGTCGGCGCCTATGCCGCCGTGCAGGTGCTGTGCCGTCTGCACCACGCGGCGGACGCCCTCCGATGCCCAGATCTTCGCCACGGCGATGTCACCGGCGGCGGGCAGGGCTCCGTCGGCTTCGGTGGAGATCCGCCAGGCCGCCTGCCAGAGGGTCACTTCCATGGCCCGCAGATCGATGTACCGGTCGGCGGTCTGTACGGCGACCGCCTGGAACGTGGCGACGGGGAAGCCGAACTGTTCCCGCTTGCCCGTGTACGCGCTCGTCATGGCGAGCACGCTCTCGCCCAGGCCGTGTGCCAGTGCGCAGGTCCCCGTGGTGAGCAGGTTCCGCAGCCACTCCCAGGCGTCCTCGGCGTCGATCAGTTCGTGGTCGTCGATGCGGACCGCGTCGAGCCGGACCTCGGCGAAGCGCTCTCCGCTGGTGGACACCTGCTCGGCGAGGCCGACGCCCTCGTGCGTACGGCGGACCAGGGCCAGGACGGCGCGGCCCTCGGCCGTGTGGGCGGGCACCGCGATCCAGTCCGCGCACTGGGCCCACGGCACCGCTGACTGCACCCCGTCGAGCACCCATCCGGCTTTGGCCGTGGCTTCGGCTGCAGCCCCGGCGGTGGCTTCGGCCGCGGTCCCGGTCTGCGGGTCCCTGCGGGCCACGACCGCCAGTTCTGCCGGGTCGTGGCCGGTGCGGCCGTTGGCCCCCACGGTGAGGACCAGTTCGCCCCTGCCGAACTTCGGCAGCAGCTCGGCCCCGAGTGCGGGGTCTCCGTACCGCTGAACGGTCATGGCGACCGCGCTGCCCTCCAGCAGGGGCACCCGAGCCAGCACCCTGGCCGACTCGCGCAGCACGAGGCACAGCGCGACCAGGTCGAGACCGGCCCCGCCGTGCTCCGGTGCCAGCGTGATGCCGAGCAGATCGGTGCGGGCGAGCCCGGCCCACAGTGGCCGGTCCATGTCCTCGGCCACCGCCCCGGCGGTCAGGGCCGGACTGGGAACACCGTCGGGTGCGACGCCGGAGAAGACCGACTTCGCCGCCTCGACGGCCGCCTGCTGTTCCTCGGTGAAGGTGAAGTCCACTGTCCCGGCCTCCCGCGAACCGTAGTGTCCCTGAACCGGTCGGCCCACAGCTGGACCTGACGGCTCGTCAAGATAGAACAGGTTCTAGAAGAAGGGAACAGTGCGGTGCCGACGGCACCGGGAGGGTCAGCGACGATCAGCGCCGGTCAGCGGTCGAAGTCGAGCTCCACCTCCGGGGTGACCGGGTGCGACTGGCAGGCCAGGACGAAGCCCGCCTCCGTCTCCTCCGGCTCCAGCGCGAAGTTGCGGTCCATGCGCACCTCACCCGACACGAGGAACGCGCGGCAGGTGCCGCACACCCCGCCCTTGCACGCGTACGGGGCGTCCGATCGGCTGCGCAGCACCGTCTCCAGCAGCGACTCCGCGCCCTGCACCGGCCAGTTTCCCGAGCGGCCGTGGAGGGTCGCTGTCAGGGTGCTGTCGGCAGGTGCGTCGATCCGCGCGGCGGGGGCCGGAACGTCCTCGACGTGGAAGATCTCCTGGTGGATATGGGAACGGTCCACACCCAGCTCCCGCAGCGCCTTGTCGGCGCCCTGCACCAGACCCAGCGGCCCGCAGAGGAACCAGCCGTCCACGTCCTCGACGGACAGCAGCGCCGGCAGCAGACCGGTCAGCCGCTCCCGGTCCAGGCGGCCGGCCGGAAGACCGGCCGACTGCTCCTCCCGGGAGAGTGCGGTGACCAGCTGGAAGCGTCCCGGGTAGCGGTCCTTGAGGTCGGCCACCTCGTCGAGAAACATCGTCGAGGCAACGGTCCGGTCGCTGCGCACGAGGCAGAACCGGGCCAGGGGTTCACGGGCCAGCAGCGTCGCCGCGATCGACAGCACCGGCGTGATGCCGCTGCCGCCGACGACCGCGGCGAAGAAGCCGGGGCGCGGGCGAAGCACGAAGCGACCCATCGGAGGCATCGCCTCCACCTGGTCACCGACGGCCAGTTCCTTGAGGGCGTACGTGGAGAAGGCGCCGCCGTCGACCATGCGGATGCCCACGCGCAGCGCCGGGTCGGCCGGCGCCTCGGTCGCGGGTGCGCAGATCGAGTACGACCGGCGGATCTCCTCGCCTTCGAGGGCGTAGCGCACGTTGAGGTGCTGGCCCGGAAGGTGGCGGAAGGTCTCGCGCAGTTCGGGCGGCACGGCGAACGTGACGGCCACCGCGTCGGCCGTGATCCGTTCGATCGCGCTGACCCGGAGCGGATGGAACATCTACAACTCCTTGAAGTGGTCGAACGGTTCGCGGCAGGCCACGCAGCGGCGCAGCGCCTTGCACGCGGTGGAGGAGAACCGGCTCAGCAGCTCCGTGTCGGTCGACCCGCAGTGCGGGCAGCGCACGGCCAGGGTCAGCGGCACAGGACCGCCCGTGGTGCCCTGGTGACGCGGGGGTGCGATACCGAACTCGGAGAGCTTGCGCCGCCCCTCGTCGCTGATGTCGTCCGTCGACCACGCGGGGGCGAGGACGGTGACCACCGAGACGTCCTTCACTCCGTGGTCGTGCAGTACGCGCTCGATGTCGGCGGACATGGTCTCGATCGCGGGGCAGCCCGTGTACGTCGGGGTGAGCCGCACCGTGACGCTGTCCGGTCCGTCCATCTCGACACCACGGAGCACACCGAGCTCCTCCAGGGTCAGGACGGGAAGCTCGGGATCGGGTACGGCGCCCGCGAGTCTGTGCAGCTCCGCCTCCAGCCGGGTCTCGGTCACCATGACGCCCCCGGGTGGCTGCGGTGCAGATGCTGCATCTCGGCGATCATCCTGCCGAAGGGTTCGGTGTGCAGTCCCTGCCGCCCGGCCCCGGCCTGCCACGCCCCCGACTGCGGTCCCGCCGGGACGGTGAGGGTGGCCCGCTCCACCACGTCCGTGACGGCCGCGAGCCAGCCGGCCCGAATTTCCTGCCAGTCGATGCCGATTCCCTCGACGGGCTGGAAGAGCTCGCCGGTGAAGCGCCACAGGACGTCGAGGCCGCTCTGCATGCGCTCGTGGCTCTCGGCCGTTCCGTCGCCGAGGCGCAGGGTCCACTGCTCGGCGTGGTCGCGGTGGTAGGCGACCTCCTTGACCGCCTTCGCCGCGAGGTCCGCGAACTCGCCGTCCCCGGCGGCCAGCCGCTCGTACAGCAGGTGCTGGTAGACGGAGAAGTAGAGCTGCCGGGCGATGGTGTGGGCGAAGTCGCCGTTCGGCTGCTCGACCAGCTGCACGTTGCGGAAGGCCCGCTCCTCGCGGAGATAGGCGAGTTCGTCCTCGTCGCCGACGAGCGAGAGCAGGATGCGTGCCTGTCCCAGCAGGTCCAGGGCGATATTGGCGAGAGCCACTTCCTCTTCCAGCACGGGGGCATGGCCTGCCCACTCTCCCAGCCGGTGCGAGAGCACCAGCGCGTCGTCGCCGAGGGCGAGGGCCGCGGTCACAGGTGCTTCACCCCTTCCGGGATCTCGTAGAACGTGGGGTGCCGGTAGGGCTTGTCGCCGGACGGTTCGAAGAAGGAGTCCTTCTCGTCGGGCGAGGAGGCCGTGATCTCCGTGGACGGCACCACCCAGATGGAGACGCCCTCGGAGCGGCGGGTGTACAGGTCGCGTGCGTTGCGCAGGGCCATCTCGGCGTCCGGGGCATGCAGGCTGCCTGCGTGGGTGTGGGACAGTCCGCGCCGTGAGCGCACGAACACCTCCCACAGCGGCCAGTCGGTCGAGCTGCTCATGCCGTCGCCTCCCCGGGCTCTGCGGTCGTTCCGGTGTGCCCGGGCCGTCCTGTGGTGTGCTTCGTCGCGTATGCCGCCGCCGCGTCGCGGACCCAGGCACCTTCTTCGTGGGCTGTGCGCCGCTGGGTCAGGCGCTGCTCGTTGCAGGGTCCGTTGCCCTTGAGGACCTCCTGGAACTCCGTCCAGTCGATGGCCCCGAAGTCGTGCCTGCCCAGCTCCTCGTTCCACCGGATGTCCGGGTCGGGGAGCGCGAGCCCGAGCGCCTCGGCCTGCGGAACACAGATGTCCACGAAGCGTCTGCGCAGCTCGTCGTTGGAGTGCCGCTTGATCTTCCAGGCCATCGACTGCTCGGAGTGCGCCGACGCGTCGTCCGGCGGGCCGAACATCATGAGGGACGGCCACCACCAGCGGTTCACCGCGTCCTGGGCCATCTCGTGCTGGGCCGGGGTCCCGCGGCTGAGGGCGAGCAGCAGCTCGTACCCCTGCCGCTGGTGGAAGGACTCCTCCTTGCAGATCCGGACCATCGCGCGGGCGTACGGGCCGTAGGAGCAGCGGCAGAGCGGCACCTGGTTGGTGATCGCTGCGCCGTCCACCAGCCAGCCGATCGCGCCGACGTCCGCCCAGGTCAGCGTCGGGTAGTTGAAGATCGACGAATACCGCTGGCGCCCCGCGTGGAGCTTGTCGAGCAGCTCCTCGCGGCTTGTGCCCAGAGTCTCGGCGGCGCTGTAGAGATACAGCCCGTGTCCCGCCTCGTCCTGGACCTTGGCCATCAGGATCGCTTTGCGGCGCAGCGAGGGCGCGCGCGTGATCCAGTTGGCCTCGGGCTGCATCCCGATGATTTCCGAGTGGGCGTGCTGAGCCATCTGGCGGACCAGCGAGGCCCGGTACGCCTCCGGCATCCAGTCGCGCGGCTCGATTCGGTCGTCCGCCGCCACCGCGGCGTCGAACGCCGCGGTGCGGGCCGCGTCCTGTGCCGTGCCTGCCGTGTCCGCCGCGCCTGCTGCCCTGTGCTTCTGCTGGTCCGCAGTCACTGCCGCCATCCCGGGCTCCCTACCGACCGATCGTTCGGTTCAATGACTTCAATGGTGAGCCGGCGGCCCGTAGGGTGTCAACCCTGTGGATAACTGAGTAGTGATCGACGGTGATCGGGGCGGGATGGATGCGGACCACGGCGGGGGCGCCGAGAGCGAGCGGAAGGCCGCCTGGCCGGAGGCGGTGAGCCACCGGGCGGACGGGTCCGGCGGGGGTGCGGACGCCGGGACGGGCCAGGTCGGAGGCCGGGACACCGGCCGGGCGACCGGGCGGATTCCCAGGCAGGACGCGGGGGAAGGCGCCGGGCAGGACGCAGGCCAGGACGCCGGGCGGGTTGCCTCACCGGATGCCGATACGGATGGTGGAGGGGATCTTGCCCCCGGAGCCGCCGTCCCCGGAGCCGCCGTCCCCGGAGGCGGGATAGCCGCGCTCTCGCGCCCGTACCAGGTTGTCGCCGCCCTGGCGCTGTCCCTCCTCGGGGTGCTCGGCGCCGTACACCTGGCCATGGTCTTCCTGCACGTCGCGCCGTCCAACACCCTGACGAAGGAACACGGCGAGGCGATAGACGAATGGGTCTATCCGGAGTTCGAGCAGAACTGGAAACTGTTCGCTCCCAATCCGCTCCAGCAGAACATCGCCGTACACGTGCGCGCCGAAGTGGCAGGTGCCGACGGCCGCCGCACCACCCCCTGGATGAGCCTGTCCGGTGAGGACGGCGAGGCGATACGCGGCAGCTTCCTCCCCAGCCACGTCGATCAGAACGAGCTCCGCCGGGCGTGGGACTTCTTCCTGAACTCCCACGACAACGAGAACCGCGCCACCGGCATGCGCGGAGAGCTCTCCGAGCGCTACATCCGTCGCATCGTGATGCTGCGGCTCGGCGAGCACGACTACGGCGGCACTGTCGAGCGTATTCAGGTCCGCTCCTCCGTACGCTCCGTCGCGGCACCGCCGTGGAGCGAGGAACGGATCAGCACCCGGCCCAACTACCGTGTGCTCCCCTGGTGGACCATCACCTCCGCCGATCTTCCCGAGAACGCAGCGGCGCGGTCCTCGTACGGTGAGGGGATGGACAAGTGAGCCGAGCGAGCACTCCCACCGGGATACGGGAAGCCGGCCCGAACCCCGGATCCGAGCCCGACGGCAAGCTGGCCCGCGGAATCCAGCGCGTCACCGCCGCTGCCCTGGGCCCGTACCAGAGCGCCGTCATCCGCATCGGCTTCTCCGTCACGTACCTGCTGTTCCTGCTGCGCGAGTTCCCGCACCGCCACGAGATGTACGGCCCCGACGGTCCTTGGCAGTGGGACATGGCGGAGCAGCTCATAGGGAACAACGGCGCTTTCAGCGTGCTCATGTGGTCGGACAGCACGGTGTGGTTCGAGATCGTGTACGGCCTCGCGCTGGTGTCGGCCGCGCTTCTGATGGTCGGCTGGCGCAGTCGGACGATGTCCGTCCTCTTCATGGTCGGCGTGCTGGCCCTGCAGAACCGCAGCATCTTCATGGGCGACGGTGGCGACAACGTCATCCACCTGATGGCGATCTACCTCACGCTGACCCGCTGCGCACAGGTGTGGTCGCTGGACGCACGGCGGGCCGCGCGCAACGCCGCACGTGCGGCGGACGGTCTCGGGCCGGTACGTGATGTGGCGGGGCCGGTCCTCTGGGCCGTGCTCGGCCCCGTACTGCTGGTGGCCACGCTCATGGGCGGGCTCGGTGACACCCTGTGGCTGCCGATCCTGCTGTGGGTGCTGTGGGTGGGCAACGGTGCCTGGTGGGCGGCGAACCGGTTCGCCCCGGAGGGTGAGCCGCGCACGCTGCTCGACGTCCTGGCCAACCTCGCCCACAACGCCACGCTCGTCGTGATCATGGCCGAGGTCTGTCTGATCTATGCGACGGCGGGCTGGTACAAGATCCAGGGCTCGCGCTGGCAGGACGGCACGGCGCTCTACTATCCGCTGAAGCTGGACTACTTCACTCCGTGGCCTTGGCTCTCGGATCTCCTCGCGGCCAGTGGTCTGGTGGTGATGGTGCTGACGTACGGCACGGTCATCGTGCAGGTCGCCTTCCCGTTCACGCTGTTCAACCGGCGCGTCAAGAACGTGCTGCTGGTCGCCATGATCGGTGAGCACGCCGGGATCGCCGTGCTGCTCGGGCTGCCCTTCTTCTCGATGGCGATGATCGCGGCGGACGCGGTGTTCCTGCCGACGGTCTTCCTGGTGTGGCTCGGCGGCCGGGTCACGCTCACGCGGCAGCGGCTCTTCTCGCGCCGTGTGCGGAAGGTGCCGGAGCCCGACCGGGGGCGGGCCTCCGAGGACGAGGGAGAGGGCGAGGGGGAGGTCCCGCAGCACAGTGGCGGCGGGGGCCATACGCTCGTCGGGTGAGCAGCGAGAACGGCAGTGCAGAAGAGCCCCCCTTGGCGATGGCATCCGACCCGTCGGCGGAACCGGTTCAGTACGACGAGGGGTACGGGGCGGAGATCGGCGTCGGGCCGCATCCGCTGCCGTGGCCCGAGGGCGAGCGGTACGACCCCGAGCTGCTCGCCCACGGAGACCGGCGCAATGTCGGCGACGCGTACCGGTACTGGACGCGGGAGGCGATCGTCGCCGATCTCGATCTGCGGCGGCACGACTTCCATGTGGCGGTGGAGAACTGGGGCCACGACTTCAACATCGGGTCGGTGGTGCGTACCGCCAACGCCTTTCTGGCGAAGGAGATCCACATCGTGGGGCGTCGGCGGTGGAACCGGCGGGGGGCGATGGTCACCGACCGCTACCAGCATGTGCGCCATCACCCCGACACGGCGGACCTGACCGCCTGGGCGGCGGCCGAGGGGCTGCCGATCATCGGGATCGACAACCTTCCCGGTGCGGTGCCGCTGGAGCGGACCGAGCTGCCGCGACGCTGTGTGCTGCTCTTCGGGCAGGAGGGGCCGGGGCTCACGGAAGAGGCGCGTAAGCACGCGACGATGGTGTGCTCCATCGCGCAGTTCGGGTCCACGCGGTCGATCAATGCGGGGGCTGCGGCGGCTATCGCCATGCATGCGTGGGTGCAGCGGTATGCGGATGTTCCGGCGGTGGGGGACGTTTAACCGGGGCTCCGCCCCGGACCCCGCTCCTCAAACGCCGGAGGGGCTGATTGGGGCGGGGCGGAGCCGTCGGTGAGCGATGTGGCTTATGCCTGGCGGCGGACTTCCACCACGCGGAAGCGGTTCGAGACGAACGCGCCGTCGCACAGTGCCGCGTTCGCCGCCGGGTTGCCGCCCGAGCCGTGGAAGTCCGAGAACGCCGCCGTCTGGTTGACGTAGACCCCGCCGGTCAGGTTCAGCGAGAGCTGGGCCGACTCCTCGAAGCAGACGGTCTCGACCTCGCGCTCGACCTCCGGCGATGTGGTGTACGCGCCCACCGTCATCGCTCCCTTGTCGCGGACCGTGCGCCTCAGCAGCGCCACCGCGTCCGCCGTGGAGTCGACCGCGACCGCGAACGAGACCGGGCCGAAGCATTCCGACAGGTAGGCCGCGCCGTCGTCGGGCTTGGTGCCGTCGAGCTTGACGATGACCGGCGTACGGACCACCGCGTCGGGGAAGTCGGCGTTGGTCACCGTCCGCGAGGGCAGTGCCACGTCGCCCAGCTCCGCCGCGCCTTCGACCCTGGCCTTCACGTCCGGGTTGACCAGCGCGCCGAGCAGGGCGCCGGCCCTGGCGTCGTCGCCGAGGAGGCCGGTGACGGCGGCCGCGATGTCCGAGACCACGTCCTCGTACGACTTGTCGCCCGCGTCCGTCGTGATGCCGTCGCGGGGGATCAGGAGGTTCTGGGGGGTGGTGCACATCTGGCCGCTGTAGAGCGAGAGCGAGAAGGCCAGGTTGGAGAGCATGCCGCGGTAGTCGTCGGTGGAGTCGATGACGACCGTGTTGACGCCGGCCTTCTCCGTGTAGACCTGGGCCTGGCGGGCGTTGGCCTCCAGCCAGTCACCGAACGCGGTGGAACCGGTGTAGTCGATGATCTTGATCTCGGGGCGCAGCGCCAGTGTCTTGGCGATGCCCTCGCCCGGCCGCTCGGCGGCCAGAGCGATCAGGTTCGGGTCGAAGCCGGCCTCGGTGAGGACCTCGCGCGCCAGCTGCACCGTGAGCGCGAGCGGAAGCACCGCGCGCGGGTGCGGCTTGACCAGGACCGGGTTGCCGGTGGCGAGGGAGGCGAAGATGCCGGGGTAGCTGTTCCACGTGGGGAAGGTGTTGCAGCCGATCAGCAGGGAGATTCCGCGGCCCGCCGCGGTGAACGACTTGCGCAGCTGGAGCGGGTCGCGCTTGCCCTGGGGCTTGGACCAGTCGGCGTCCTGCGGGGTGCGGATCTGCTCCGCGTACGCGTACGCCACGGCTTCCATGCCGCGGTCCTGGGCGTGTGGGCCGCCCGCCTGGAACGCCATCATGAACGCCTGCCCGCTGGTGTGCATCACGGCGAGGGCGAGCTCATGGGTGCGGGCGCTGATCCGGGACAGGATCTCCAGACAGACCAGGGCCCTGGTCTCCGGTCCTGCCTCGCGCCAGGCACCCATGCCCGCGCTCATGGCCGGCAGCAGCACGTCCAGGTCGGCGTGGGGGTACTCGACGCCGAGTGTCGGCCCGTACGGCGAGATCTCGCCGCCCGTCCATCCGTCGGTGCCGGGCTGGCCGAGGTCGAGCCGGGTGTTCAGCACGGCGTCGAAAGCGGCCTTGCCCTCGGCCGCGCCCAGGCTGCCGGGGGCGCCGCCCTCGCCGTACGCCTTGGGGTGCTCGGGGTGCGGGGACCAGTAGGCGCGCGTACGGATCGCGTCGAGGGCCTGGTCGAGCGTCGGTCGGTGGGTCTCGGACAGCTGCTGGGGGGAGAGCTCGGCGGCCATGACGGACCAACTCCTCATCGAGCTGGGCAGGGACGGGCGGACGGAGTTAGAGTAACCGAACGATCGGTCGGGGCAAGGGCCCCCGAGAAACCTGTGGACAACTCATGGGGGAGGATCGCGGGCATGACTACGGCCAAGCGGGACACGTACACCCCTGAGACGCTGCTCACCGTGGCCGTTCGCGTCTTCAACGAGCGGGGCTACGACGGCACCTCGATGGAGCACCTCTCCAAGGCGGCCGGCATCTCCAAGTCGTCCATCTACCACCATGTGAGTGGCAAGGAAGAGCTGCTGAGGCGGGCTGTCAGCCGGGCGCTCGACGGGCTCTTCGCGATTCTCGAGGAGTCCGGCGCGACGCGCGGCCGGACGATCGACCGGGTCGAGTACGTCACCCGACGCACCGTCGAGGTGCTGATGACCGAACTGCCCTACGTCACGCTGCTGCTGCGCGTGCGGGGCAACACGAAGACCGAGCGCTGGGCCCTGGAGCGGCGGCGCGAGTTCGACCAGCGTGTGTCGGAGCTGCTCAAGGCGGCGGTGGCGGACGGCGATCTGCGCGCGGATGTGGACATACGTCTGGCCACTCGGCTGCTCTTCGGGATGGTGAACTCCCTGGTCGAGTGGTACCGCCCGCACCCCGGCGGCTCCGCGGAGGCCGAGCAGCTGGCGGACACGGTGGTGCAGCTGGCCTTCGAGGGGATGCGGGTCACTCGCTGATCAGGCCCTGGGACAGGTCCGTGGGGCGGTCCGGGCCCTGTCCGAGGTCGGTTTCCTCGAACACCAGCAGGGTGCGGGTGGAGAGCACCTCGGGAATGGCCTGAATCCTGGTGAGGACCAGCTCGCGCAGCGCCCGGTTGTCCGGGGTGTGCACCAGGAGCAGTACGTCGAAATCGCCGCTGACCAGCGCGATATGGGTGGCCCCCGGGAGTGCCTGCAACTGCTCGCGCACCGTGCGCCACGAGTTCTGCACGATCTTGAGCGTGATGTACGCGGAGGCGCCCTGCCCCGCCCGCTCATGGTCCACCCGTGCGCTGAACCCCCGGATCACGCCGTCCTCGACGAGCCGGTTGATGCGGGCGTACGCGTTGGCCCTCGAGACGTGGACGCGGTCGGCGACCGACCGTATCGAGGCGCGGCCGTCCGTCCGCAGGATGCGCAGGATGTCGCGGTCGATGGAGTCGAGCGGCCGGGCGGGCGGAATGGAGGCGGGGCCGGGGCCGGGGCCGGGGTCCTCGCCTCTCGCGGCCATTTGTTCAGACGCCATATCCCCGTGCCTCCCTGTTGTGGACGAGCTGCCTCTATCCCAGGCTGTGGAGAACCGTTTGTCCACAGGCTGACGGTGCCTGTAGCCAAAATGCCGCCGCGACCGAACAATCGGTAGGTGAGGCACACCACACCCGCGCCTCGTCTACCCCTCGACATTTCGACATATTTCGACACCCCTCGATATACCTCGATGCCAGGAGGTGCTTCTCATGACGGTCCAAGAGCTGCCCGGCGCGGCTGCCTACCGGCCCACGCCGCCCCCGGCCTGGAAGCCGCTCACCGACCCGGCGCCGCTGCTCCCGGACCCCGAGCCGTTCCGCGTGCTCGGCACGGACGCGGCGGCCGACGCGGATCCCGGTCTGCTGCTGCGGCTCTACGCCGAGCTCGTGCGCGGTCGCCGGTACAACGCGCAGGCCACGGCCCTGACCAAACAGGGCCGGCTTGCCGTCTACCCGTCGAGCACCGGGCAGGAGGCGTGCGAGATCGCGGCTGCGCTCGTGCTGGAGGAGCAGGACTGGCTCTTCCCCAGCTACCGCGACACCCTCGCGGCCGTGGCGCGCGGACTCGACCCCGTCGAGGCACTGACTCTCCTGCGCGGCGACCGGCACACCGGTTACGACCCGCGTGAGCACCGCATCGCCCCGCTCTGCACCCCGCTCGCCACGCAGCTGCCGCACGCCGTGGGCCTGGCCCACGCGGCCCGGCTCAAGGGCGACGACGTGGTCGCACTCGCCATGGTCGGCGACGGTGGCACCAGCGAGGGCGACTTCCACGAGGCGCTGAACTTCGCGGCCGTCTGGCGGGCCCCGGTCGTCTTCTTCGTACAGAACAACGGCTTCGCGATCTCCGTCCCGCTCGCCAAGCAGACCGCGGCGCCCTCCCTGGCCCACAAGGCCGTGGGCTACGGGATGCCGGGACGACTGGTCGACGGCAACGACGCGGCGGCCGTGCACCAGGTGCTCGCCGAGGCGGTGGCCCGCGCACGGCGTGGTGGAGGGCCGACGCTCGTGGAGGCCGTCACCTACCGCATGGAAGCCCATACGAACGCCGACGACGCCACGCGGTACCGCGTGGACAGCGAGGTCGAGGCATGGAGGGCGCACGACCCGATCCGGCTCCTGGAGCGGGAGCTGACCGGGCGAGGACTGCTCGACGAGGACGGCATCGTGGCGGCGAAGGACGCGGCGGACCGGATGGCCGCCGGACTGCGCGAGCGGATGAACGCCGATCCGGTGCTCGACCCGATGAGCCTGTTCACGCACGTCTACGCGGAACAGACGGAGCAACTGCGCGAGCAGGCGGCCCGCTTGCGTGTCGAGCTGGATGCCGAGCAGGACCAGCACGACGACAACGCGGAGGAACGGCGATGACGACCGCAGCGGCGGTTCCCGGCGCGCAGACGGGGAAGCCCAAACCGGCCACCATGGCGCAGGCCCTCGGGCGTGCGCTGCGCGACTCGATGGCCGAGGACCCGTCGGTGCACGTCCTCGGTGAGGACGTCGGCACGCTCGGCGGGGTATTCAGGATCACCGACGGCCTGGCGAAGGAGTTCGGCGACGACCGTTGCACGGACACACCGCTGGCCGAGGCGGGAATCCTGGGCGCGGCCGTCGGGATGGCGATGTACGGGCTGCGGCCCGTGGTGGAGATGCAGTTCGACGCCTTCGCCTATCCGGCGTTCGAGCAGCTGATCAGCCACGTCGCCAAGATGCGCAACCGGACCAGGGGCGCCATGCCGCTGCCGATCACGGTGCGGGTGCCGTACGGCGGGGGAATCGGCGGGGTCGAGCATCACAGCGACTCCTCCGAGGCGTACTACATGGCCACGCCGGGCCTTCATGTGGTCACACCGGCCACGGTCGACGACGCGTACGGGCTACTGAGGGCCTCGATCGCCTCCGACGACCCCGTGATCTTCCTGGAGCCGAAGCGGCTGTACTGGTCGAAGGCGGCCTGGTCGCCGGAGGCCCCGGTGGCGGTCGAGCCGATCGGACGGGCTGTCGTACGCCGGTCCGGGCGCAGCGCGACGCTCATCACCTACGGTCCTTCCCTGCCGGTCTGTCTGGAGGCCGCGGAGGCCGCGATCGCCGAGGGCTGGGACCTCGAAGTCGTGGACCTGCGTTCGCTGGTGCCGTTCGACGACGAGACCGTCGCCGCGTCGGTCCGGCGTACGGGGCGTGCGGTGGTAGTCCACGAGTCCTCCGGTTTCGGGGGGCCGGGCGGTGAGATCGCGGCCCGGGTCACCGAGCGGTGCTTCCACCATCTGGAGGCGCCGGTGCTGAGGGTCGCCGGATTCGACATTCCGTATCCGGCGCCGATGCTGGAGCGGCACCATTTGCCGGGCGTGGACCGGGTGCTCGACGCGGTGGCCCGTCTGCAGTGGGAGGCGGACAGCTGATGGCTCAGGTGCTCGAATTCAAGTTGCCGGACCTCGGCGAGGGTCTGACCGAGGCGGAGATCGTTCGCTGGCTGGTGGAGGTCGGCGATGTCGTCGCCATCGACCAGCCGGTCGTCGAGGTCGAGACGGCCAAGGCGATGGTGGAGGTGCCGTGCCCCTACGGGGGTGTGGTGACCGCGCGGTTCGGCGAGGAGGGGACTGAACTCCCCGTCGGATCACCGTTGCTGACGGTGGCGGTCGGGTCGGCTGATTCCGGGTCGATGGACTCCGGATCGGCGGGTTCCGGGTCGGTGGGCTCCGGTGCGGTGGGTCCCGCCAAGGGTTCCGGGGCGGCCGAGGCCGAGTCCAGCGGCAACGTGCTGGTGGGTTACGGGACGGGCGCTCCGGCGGCACGCCGTCGTCGGGTACGGCCCGAGCAGATGTCGGCGCGGCCTGCGACGCCCGAGCCGGCGCCCGTCGCGGAGGAGGTGCGGGGGCCGGTGGCCGTCGTATCGCCGCTCGTACGCAAGCTTGCCCGGCAGCACGACGTCGACCTGCGTCAGGTGAACGGGTCGGGGCGCGACGGGCTGATCCTGCGGGCCGATGTCGAGTCCGTGATCCGGGTTGCGACGGAGCGCACGGCTGTCGCTGCCGCCCCGGTGGCCGCAGCGACAACCGCAGTGGCACCCGCCGGCGCCTCGTCGCCGCGGGCTTCGCTTACCGCTGCCGGTGAGCGGATTCCGCTGCGCGGGGTACGGGGCGCGGTGGCCGACAAGCTGTCGCGCAGCCGGCACGAGATCCCGGATGCGACGTGCTGGGTCGACGCCGACGCCACCGAGCTGATGGCGGCCAGAGCGGCGATGAACGGCGCCGGTGGCCCGTCCGCGGGCCCCAAGGTGTCCGTGCTCGCCCTGCTGGCCCGTATCTGCACGGCGGCTCTGGCCAAGTACCCCGAGCTCAACTCGACCGTGGACCCGGCCGCCCGGGAGATCGTGCGGCTGCGCGACATCCATCTCGGCTTCGCCGCCCAGACGGAACGCGGGCTGGTCGTACCGGTCGTCCGGGACGCGCAGTCCCGGAACGTGGAATCGATCGGCGCCGAGATCGCCCGGCTCACGGAGTCGGCCCGTACGGGGACGCTGACCCCGGCCGAGCTGACCGGAGGCACGTTCACGCTGAACAACTACGGGGTGTTCGGGGTCGACGGTTCGACGCCGATCATCAACCACCCCGAGGCGGCGATGCTCGGCGTCGGCCGGATCATGCCGAAGCCGTGGGTGCACGGGGGCGAACTGGCCGTGCGCCAGGTCGTCCAGCTCTCCCTCACCTTCGACCACCGGGTGTGCGACGGAGGCACGGCGGGCGGATTCCTCCGGTACGTGGCCGACTGCGTTGAGCAGCCGGCGGTGCTGCTGCGCACGGTGTAGCGGCCCGGACGGGGGGCGGGCCGGATGAGTGCTGGGCGGGGCCGGACGGATGTGAGTGGTCCCGTCCCCTGGGGGATCAGCCTGGGCGGGCTGCACGCATACTCGGGGCATGACCGCCTATGACGCCATCGTCCTTGCCGGAGGGGCCGCCAAACGCCTCGGCGGAGCCGATAAGCCCGGGGTCCGGATCGGCGGCCGGTCGCTGCTCGACCGGGTCCTCGCGGCGTGCGCCGGAGCCGGGGCCACCGTGGTGGTGGGCGGCCGGCGGTCGACCGGGCGGCCTGTGACCTGGACGCGGGAGGACCCGGCCGGCGGGGGACCGCTGGCGGCGCTCGGGGCCGGGGTGCGGCATACGACGGCGGAGCGCGTTCTCGTACTCTCCGCCGACCTGCCGTTCCTCGGGGCGCCCACCGTCGGAGCGCTGCTGGCCGCCGCAGGGGAGGAGGGCAGGGAAGGCGCCCTGTCCACCGATCCGGGCGGGCGGGACCAGCCCCTGGTCGCCGTCTACCGGGCCGAGCCGCTGCGCCGTGAACTCGCGCTCCTGGCCACCGAGCACGGCGGCCTCGCCGGGCTGCCGCTGCGGCTGCTGACGGCCGAGCTGGACCTCGCCCGGGTCGAGACCGGTCCTCTGGACTCGTTCGACTGCGACACCTGGGAAGACATCGCCACAGCCAGGGCCCGCATCAGGGAGCATGGGACCGTGCTGGACGAATGGATCACCGCAGTCAAGAACGAACTGGGCATCGAGCTCGACGTCGACACCGGCGCACTGCTCGACCTCGCCCGTGATGCCGCGCACGGCGTCGCCCGGCCGGCCGCGCCGCTGACGACCTTCCTCGTCGGTTACGCGGCGGCGAAGGCGAGCAGTGGTGACGGCCCCGAAGCAGCGGCCGAGGCGGTGGCCGAGGCCGCCCGAAAGGCCGCCGCGCTCGCCCTCCGGTGGGAGGAGGAGGCGGGGGCCACGAACGAGGCCGACCCGAAGTGACGGGGCATCACGGCACCGGCACCGGAACCGGCACCAACACCGGCACCGACGGCTCCCCGCTCTCGCCTCCGAGTACGACGCCCCGGACCGCCGCTGCGGGCACTGCCGCGACCGCACCCGCGCCCGCGGCTGAGCACGCGCCCTCGCCCGCGACCGGCTCTTCGTCGATTCCCCCGATGGCGCCGGAGGACGAGCGTGCCGTTGAGGAGGCCCTGGCCCTGGTCGCGTCGAACCGACCGGACCCGGGAGCTCGTCCGGGGGAGGAGCGGGAGCACTCCACCTCGTACTCCACCGCGCACCCCACCTCACCGTCCCCCCTCTCCCCCACCTCCACCCCCAACGCCACATCCAGCGGCTCCCCCACCCCATCCGCCGCCCCTTCGCAGCCTCCGCGCGCCCGGCGCCACCACACCACCTCCTGGGCCGACGCACGTGCCCTGGCCGCGCGAGCGGGGCGTGCCGCTCCGGTTGCCGCGAACCGGCTGTCCCTCGACCGGGCGCTCGGGCATGTCCTCGCCGAGGCGCTGCACGCGCTCACCGATCTGCCGTCCTTCGACACCTCCGCCATGGACGGCTGGGTCGTGGCCGGGCCAGGTCCCTGGACGGTCCGCGAGGGCGGGGGGCTCCTCGCCGGGCACAGTGCTCCTGCCGCGTTGCCCGACGGCACGGCGGTACGGATCGCCACCGGAGCCCGTGTCCCGGCCGACGCCACGGCCGTCATCCGCAGCGAGCACGCGCACGCCGACGAAGCGAAGGGGCTGCTCTTCGCGCAGCGCGAGGTCGTTCCCGGACAGGACATCAGGCCGCGCGCCCAGGAGTGCCGCACCGGTGACGAACTCCTGCCCGCCCGGACGCTGGTGACCCCGGCCGTCCTCGGCCTGGCCGCCGCTGCCGGATACGACGCGCTGGTCGCCGTACCCCGCCCACGCGTGGACGTCCTCGTGCTCGGCGACGAACTCCTCACCGCCGGGCTTCCGCACGACGGGCTGATCCGTGACGCGCTCGGCCCCATGCTCGGCCCCTGGCTGCGGGCACTTGGCGCCGAGGTCGGCGAGCCCCGCCGCCTCGGCGACGACGCGGCGGCCCTGCGGCACGCCCTCACCACCTCGGACGCGGACCTCGTCGTGACCACCGGCGGTACGGCCGCCGGCCCGGTCGATCACGTTCACCCGGTCCTCGCCGAGGCAGGCGCGGAACTGCTGGTCGACGGCGTCGATGTGCGCCCCGGTCATCCCATGCTGCTGGCCCGGCTGCCCTCCCAAGGGCCGTACGTAGTGGGGCTGCCGGGCAATCCGCTGGCCGCAGTCTCCGGTCTGCTGACGCTTGCCGAGCCCCTGCTCCGGGGCATCGCGGGCCGGCCGGCCCAGGAGGCGTACCGGGCGCTGGTCCACGACGAGGTGCAGGGACATCCGCACGACACGCGGCTCGTCCCCGTCGTCCATCGCGCCGTGCGCGGGGGCGGGTTGGACCATGTCGTGCCCCTGCATTACAACGGTCCCGCGATGCTCCGGGGCATCGCCGCCGCCGACGGACTGGCTGTTGTGCCGCCGGGCGGGGTACGGTCCGGCACCGAGGTGGAGATCCTCGATCTGCCGTGGGCCTCGGCCACGCCGGGGACTGAAGGGTGTTTCACGTGAAACTTCCCGGCCAGGATGCGATGGCCAGGCGCGCCGACGAGAACGTTGTCCCCACCCGGGTGATGCTGCCTCGCCGGGTCATGGACCGACCGCTGCGGCAGGTTGCCAAGCGGCTGGCGATGGCGCTGATGGTGCTGGCCACCACGGTCCTGATCGTCTACGTGGACCGCGCCGAGTACCACGACAACGCCGACAACCGGGTCGACTTCCTCGACGCCGTCTACTACGCGACGGTGACGCTGTCGACCACGGGCTACGGCGACATCGTTCCGTACGGCGACGGCGCCCGGCTCATGAACGTGCTCCTGGTCACGCCGTTGCGCGTGCTCTTCCTGATCATCCTGGTCGGCACCACCCTCGAGGTCCTGACGGAGCGGACCCGGGAGGACTTCCGGCTGAACCGTTGGAGAAGCAACTTGCGTGAACACACCGTTGTCGTCGGCTTCGGTACGAAGGGCCGCTCGGCGATCCAGACGCTGTGCAGCACGGGTCTGAAGAAGGAACAGATCGTCGTCGTCGATCCGGCCACCAAGGTGATCGAGGCCGCGAACGCCGATGGGTTCGTGGGCGTGCTGGGTGATGCGACCCGCAGTGATGTGCTGCTGCGCGCGGAACTCCAGAAAGCGCGTCAGATCATCATCGCCACCCAGCGCGACGACACCGCGGTCCTGGTGGCGCTGACGGCGCGCCAGCTCAACCGGGGCGCGAAGATCGTCGCCGCCGTGCGCGAGGAGGAGAACGCGCCGCTGCTGCGTCAGTCCGGCGCCGACGCGGTGATCACGAGCGCCAGCGCGGCCGGGCGGCTGCTCGGACTCTCCGTGCTCAGCCCGAGCGCGGGCACGGTCATGGAGGACCTGATCCAGCAGGGCAGCGGGCTCGACCTGATCGAACGGCCGGTGATAAAGGCCGAGGTGGGCAAGCATGTGCGGGAGACCGAGGACCTGGTCGTCAGCGTGCTGCGGGGCCACCGGCTGCTCGGTTACGACGATCCGGCGGCCAGCCCGCTGCAACTGACGGACCGGCTGATCACGATCGTGCGCGCCTCCCCGATCCACACCCCGCCGAGCAGCCTGCCGGGCAACCACCTTCCGTAGACCGAGTCCGCCGAGTCCGGCGGAGCGGGTGCGGAGCGTCCCGGCCGAATGCCGAAGCGCGCCCCACGGAGTAGCCTCGCGGCCATGTATGCGATCACGATCCCCGAACCCGGTGGCCCCGAGGCGCTCGTATGGGCCGAGGTGTCCGATCCCGTACCAGGCGAGGGCGAGGTCCTCGTCGAGGTCGTGTCCAGCGCGGTCAACCGTGCCGATGTGCTGCAGCGGCAGGGCTTCTACAACCCGCCGCCCGGCGCCTCCCCCTACCCCGGCCTGGAGTGCGCGGGCCGTGTCGCGGCGCTCGGCCCCGGTGTCACCGGCTGGTCCGTCGGTGACGAGGTGTGCGGCCTGCTCGCGGGCGGTGGATACGCCGAGAAGGTCGTCGTGCCTTCCGGTCAGCTCCTGCCCGTACCCGACGGGGTGGACCTGGCGACGGCGGCGGCGCTGCCCGAGGTGACGGCGACGGTCTGGTCCAACGTCTTCATGGTGGCGCATCTGCGCCCCGGCGAGACGCTGTTGGTGCACGGCGGGTCCAGCGGTATCGGCACGATGGCCATCCAGCTGGCCAAGGCGGTCGGCGCACGCGTGGCGGTGACCGCGGGCGGTCCCGAGAAGCTGGCGCGTTGCGCGGAGCTCGGAGCGGACATCCTCATCGACTACCGCGAACAGGACTTCGTCGAGGAGATCCACAAGGCGACGGACGGCGCGGGCGCCGACGTCATCCTCGACATCATGGGTGCGAAGTACCTGGACCGGAACGTGCGGGCGCTCGCCGTGAACGGCCGTCTCGCCATCATCGGCCTCCAGGGCGGCGTCAAGGGCGAGCTGAACCTGGGCGCGCTGCTGAACAAGCGGGCCGCGGTCACGGCCACCTCCCTGCGGGGGCGTCCGCTCGCCGAGAAGGCGGCGATCGTCGCCGCCGTCCGTGAGCATGTCTGGCCGCTGATCGCCGGTGGCCTGGTCCGGCCGGTCGTGGACCGCACCGTGCCGATGGCGGACGCCGCGGAGGCGCACCGGGTGCTGGAATCCAGTACGCACATCGGCAAGGTGCTCCTGCTCGCGCCGGCGGCCGACTGACCACCCCACGAAAACGCAGGGGCCCGGCCCGCAACGGCATACGTTGCGGGCCGGGCCCCTGTCGTATCGCCTACAGGTACGGGCCGGACCGGATCGGTCCGTGCGGGTCCGAGCCGCCTTCCTCGTCCTCGTGGCCCGAACCGGGCGGCAAGGCGCGACGCATCTGCTCCAGCTGGGCGCGCGCAGCCATCTGCTGGGCGAACAGTGCTGTCTGGATTCCGTGGAAGAGCCCCTCCAGCCAGCCGACCAGCTGAGCCTGCGCGATCCTCAGCTCGGCCTCCGAAGGCACCGACTCCTCGGTGAACGGCAGGGAGAGCCGTTCGAGCTCCTCCACCAGTTCCGGCGCCAGTCCGTCTTCGAGCTCCTTCACGGAGCTCGAGTGGATCTCCTTGAGCCTGACTCGGCTCGCCTCATCGAGAGGAGCCGCCCTGACCTCCTCCAGGAGTTGCTTGATCATGCTGCCGATGCGCATGACCTTCGCGGGCTGTTCGACCATTTCCGTCACCGGGACCTCGCGCGATTCGTCGCCACTGTCACCGCCGCCGATAGCCATTCCGTCCTGCCCCACTACGAGGACTTGGGGGTGCTCCTGCGACCGGTCATTCCTCGGCATCTCCATGCCGCCATTGTCTCGCACACGTGCCGTACACCACGGTGGTGCCCCCTGGAACGGTTGATCCACCACTTCCAGGAGCACGAAAACCGCCTGTCAGCGGACGCGGCGCATCCGGAATGCCAGGAAACCCAGCCCCAGGCCGACCAGCGCGATCCCCGCGCCGAGCGACACCTCCTGAACCTGGCGTACGGCGGGGCCGTTCAGCGCCTGGGGTGCGGGTCGTTCCGAGCGGGGCGGCGTGCTCGGTGGCACCTCGACGGCGGGTACGTCGGCGGTGTCCGGTTCCGGCTCCTCCTCTTCGAGCAGGGCGTCGGCGCGGGCGAGTTCCAGAGGGGACAGCGAACGCCCGGGCCGGGCGCGGCCCTCTCCCGCCGGCCTGCCCGCGAGGGGCGACCGGCCGGCGGACGCGGAGGGGCTCGCCGACGGCCCGGCGGGCGGTGGCGCGCTCCCGGACGGCGGTCCGGACGGTCCCGAGGCCCCCGAGGGCAGCGCCGACGGCGAACCGGAGGGGGCGGCGGACGGCGACGCGGAAGCCGATGCCGATGCCGAGGGGCTCACGGAGGGCCTGGAGGCCGGTGCGGAGGGCGTCGGCGCCGTGGGGCGGGCCGAGGGGGTGGCAGGGGTGCCGGCGGGCGTGGGGGTGGCCGACGGGCTGCCTGTGGCCGTACCCGAGTGCTCCGCCGGACGGGGGGTGAGTGCGAGCGGGCCCCGCGCGCCCGTGTGCGCCGCCGGGGAACCGGCCTGCCGGTGCGCAACCCCGCCGGGCGCCCGTTCTGCCGCGTACGTCCAGCTCGCGGGTCCCAGTACCGCCGCCGTCACCGCGAGGCAGAGCACGCAGCGCGACGACCGGGACCGCCGAGACGGGAGGAGTCCTGGAGCCATGCGCTCAGAGTCACACGGGCCGATATATCCGGCATCCCGGACCGGGCACCGGGCCGCGCACCCGATGGCGCGACGGCCCGGAACGCGTCACGCGTTCCGGGCCGTCGGGCAAGGTGTGGTGCTGTCAGGCCGGGTTGCCTGTGGAGATCTTCAGTTCGAAGTGGGCATCGCGCTCCGCGATGGCCGCGCCGGAGGACGGGAACTGGTCGACGACCTGGTCCTCCGCGTAGGTGTTACCCGGCTCCTTGGTGATCTTGAGGGTCCAGCCCGCCGCCAGCGCGCACGCCTGCACCGACTTGATGTCCTTGTAGATGAAGTTCGGAGCCTGGACCTTCTGCGGGTCGTCCGAGTCCTCCATCGCGTCCGTGCAGTCCTCTTCGTCCATCGTCCGGTTCCGCTCCGGCGGCTTGTGCTCGCCGGCCACCGAGGTCTCGCTGGAGCCCGGGTCGCCGTTGCTGCCCGTCTCCGGGTCCTCACCGTTCAGGGTCAGCGCCGTGACCAGGCCGCCGATCGCGAGGAGCGCGACCACGATCGAGCCCACGATGACCGGCATGTTCCGCTTGGAGCCGCCGGAGCCCTGGCCGGGCCCACCCTGCGGGGACATCGTGTACGGCGGCGGGGTTCCGTGGCCCTGAGGGACCGGGGTCTGGTACGCCTGCGGGTAGCCGTAGCTCGGCGCGGGCGCCGGAGTCGGGGCGTAGGGACCGGGCTGCTGGTACGGCTGGTGCGTCTGGTGGGGCTGCGGCTGGTACGGCGTCTGCACGCTCTGCGGGGCGGGCGTCGCCTGGTCGACCGGTGGGAAGACGGCGGAGCCGACACCCGCGCCGCTGTTCCCCGGGGCGCCGCTGCCGCTGATGATCACGGGGGCGCCGGTCCGGCCGCCCGCGTTCAGCACGCGGGTGACCTCGTCCTGCATCGCCGCTGCGCTCGGGAAGCGCTCGTTCGGGTTCTTCTTCAGCGCGCGGGCGACGAGCGCGTCCATGGCCGGAGTGATCGACCGGTTGATGGCCGACGGAGCGACCGGCTCCTCCTGGACGTGCGCATACGCTATGGCCAGCGGCGAGTCCGCGTCGAACGGGATCCGCCCGGTGAGCAGCTGGAACAGCATGATGCCGACCGAGTAGAGGTCGGACCGCGCGTCCACCCCGCGGCCCAGGGCCTGTTCGGGGGAGAGGTACTGCGGGGTCCCGACGACCATGCCGGTCTGCGTCATCGACGTCACGCCCGACTGCATGGCGCGGGCGATGCCGAAGTCCATGACCTTCACGACACCGCGCTTGGTCATCATCACGTTGCCGGGCTTGATGTCGCGGTGGACCAGGCCCATCTCGTGGCTGGTCTCCAGCGCGGCCAGCACATCGGCCGTCACCTTGAGCGCCTTCTCGGCGGGCATCGCCCCGTACTGCTGGATGTCCGACTGGAGGACGGAGCCGAGCGGCTGCCCCTCGACGTACTCCATGACGATGTACGGCATCAGCGCGCCGCCGAGCTCGTCCTCGCCGGTGTCGAAGACCGAGACGATGTTGGTGTGCTGGAGCTTCGCGACCGCCTGCGCCTCGCGCCGGAAGCGTTCGCGGAAGGACTGCTCGCGTCCCAGCTCCGTGTGCAGCGTCTTGATCGCGACCTGGCGGTCGAGCGCCGAGTCGTACGCGAGATATACGGAAGCCATCCCGCCCTCGCCGAGCAGGTCGCGCAGCTGGTACCGGCCGCCGGCGACCGAACCGCCCGCATAGCGACCCTGAGCGCCGTGTGCGCCGTCCTGGCTCATGACTTGCTTCCCCCTCGGCGCGCAACTGATGACGTGACGCGAAGATCCGTATTACGGGCCAAGTCTGCCCGAGGGGTCCGACACGTCAAGCCAGGTGCCCGTTCCGTGACCCTACGCACAAGAAGCGTCTCGGAAGCGTTACAGGAACCGCATGGAATTTGCGTGAGCGCCGCGCGAGCCGATTGGATGACCCGTCTCTCTCGGAACCGGGGTGTCTTACAGAGCCTGTAGCGTGACGTGGCAATGCAGCAAGGCACCCGTGACACCCGCGGACGCGCGGACAGAAACGACGGCGAGGACTGATGGCACCCGGATCCGAAGCAAACGGCGGCGGAGTTTCGGATGGCACCGACTCCTGGGGCATCGGCGGTGTCGTCGGTGACGGGCGCTACCGGATGACCCACCGGCTCGGCCGGGGCGGCATGGCCGAGGTCTATGCCGCGGAGGACGTCCGTCTGGGACGCACCGTGGCGGTGAAGCTGCTCCGCTCCGACCTCGCCGAGGACCCGGTCTCCAAGGCCCGCTTCACCCGCGAGGCACAGTCCGTCGCGGGCCTCAACCACCACGCGATCGTCGCCGTGTACGACTCCGGCGAGGACGTCGTGGGCGGCCAGACCGTTCCGTACATCGTGATGGAGCTGGTCGAGGGCAACACCATCCGCGACCTCCTGCTCAACGCCGAGGCCCCGCCGCCCGAGCAGGCGCTGATCATCGTCTCGGGTGTGCTGGAAGCTCTCGCGTACTCGCACCAGCACGGCATCGTGCACCGTGACATCAAGCCCGCCAACGTGATCATCACGCATTCCGGTGCCGTGAAGGTCATGGACTTCGGCATCGCCCGTGCGCTGCACGGCGCGCAGTCGACGATGACCCAGACCGGCATGGTCATGGGCACGCCCCAGTACCTCTCCCCCGAGCAGGCGCTCGGCAAGGCGGTCGACCACCGCTCCGATCTGTACGCCACCGGCTGCCTGCTCTACGAGCTGCTGGCCCTGCGGCCCCCGTTCACCGGTGAGACCCCGCTCTCCGTCGTCTACCAGCACGTCCAGGACATCCCGGTCCCGCCGTCCGAGGTCTCGGACGCGGTGCCCCCGGAGATGGACGGGATGGTGATGCGCTCGCTCGCGAAGGACCCGGACGACCGGTTCCAGAGCGCCGAGGAGATGCGCGGCCTCGTCCAGTACAGCCTGCAGATGCTCCAGGTCCAGGGCGGCCACACGGGTACGTGGAACACCGGCCCGGTCATGCCGCACGAAGGCGGTCACACCTCGCCGATGGGCTCGGTGGGGGGTACGCCGGCGATGGGCTACCCGCAGCACGGGGACACCTCGCAGGGCCCGATCCTGCCGCCGATGAACCCGGACGACGGCGGCTACGCCGGCAGTCAGCGGCGCGGCGGCGGTGGCCGCGGCAAGATGTGGCTGTTCGTCCTGCTCGCCCTGATCGCGATCGGTGCGGGGGTCGCCTTCGCCGTCAACGCGGCGAACGACAACGGCAACAAGAAGAGCCCGGCGCCGGTCACCACCCCGGCCTCGCCCACCCCGTCGAAGTCCTCGGAGACGCCGTCCGAGGAGCCGTCGGAGGAGACCGAGGAGCCGGACGTGTCCACGGGCGGCCAGTGGGAGACCACCGATCCGCCCACCTTCACCCCGTCCGAGACACCGAGCGAGCCGTCCGAGACCCCGTCGGACGAGCCGTCCACCACGGACCCGGGCACGTCCGACGGCAACACGAACGACGGTGCGACAGGCGGGGAGACCACCGACCCGACCGAGCCGACCGACCCGCCCACCGAAGACCCGGGCACTCCGGGTGGCGGCGAGGACGACGGCGGCGCCACGGGTGATCCCGCCACCGGGGGCCTCACCCCGTAACCCGCGCCTTCACCCCGTTCACCCCGTGAAGGCCTCGCACACCGCCTCGTACTCACGCGTCCACCACACCGCCAGGGCCGACACCGCAGGGAACTGCGGGTCGGCCCTGCGGTCGTGCAGGCGGTAGCGCCAGCGCAGTATCCAGAAGTCGTTGAGCCGCTCCCACCACACCCGGTGCACCGCGGCGGCCAGTTCCGCCGCGCCCGCCCCGGCCGCCCGGCGGTAGGCCCGCGCGTACGCCCGTACCTTCTCCAGGTCCAGTTCCCCGGCCGGCCTGACGAAGAAGATCGCCGCGGCCCGTACCGCCTCCTCAGCGCGCGGCTGCACGCCGAGGCGGTCCCAGTCGACGATCGCGACCGGATCGGCGCCCCGGTAGAGCAGGTTCAGCGGATGGAAGTCGCCGTGCACCCAGCCCGTGGCCGGTCCGTCCGGGGTCGGCGGCCGGCGGTGGGCGTGCTGTTCCAGCAGGGCGCGGCGTTCGACGAGCCGGTGTACGGCCAGCTCGTCGAAGGCGTCCCGGGGGCGCAGTCCGCGGGCGGCGGCCAGCAGTTCGCCGATCAGCTCGAAGGTGTCCTCGGGGTCCGGGCTCCCGTACCCGGGCCGGGGCGGCAGGCCGCTGCCCGGTCCCATGACCTGCTCCAGACCGGTGTGTACGGCTCCGAGCAGGGCGCCGAGACGTCGTGACTGGGCGGTGGTCAGCTCGGAGCCCGCCCGGTGGAGGCCGTCCACCCAGGGGTGCAGGGCGTAGCACCGGCCGTCGATCACCGTGACGGTGTCACCCTCCGTGTCCGTGAGGGGCGGGGCGACGGGCACGCCGAGTGAGTGGAGCCGCTGGGTGGCACGGTGCTGGCGGACGATCGTGGCGCGGTCGCCTGTGGCGTCGTCGAGGTGGTGCTTGTCCAGGTGGTGCTTGAGGAAATACGCGCCGCGCGTGGTGGATACGCGGTATCCGTGGTTCAGGAGACCTTTGGTGAGGGGCTCGCAGGCGAGCGGTTCACCCGCGCCGGGATAGCGGCGCAGCACCTCGCCGACCGGGGGAACAGGCGGGCGGGTTACATATGAGCGCGGCACTTACCAAATGCTAGATCACGCTACGTGGCTGATTCGCTGACTTGCGTGGAAGCCCAGGGTGTGCGTAGTGACGAAGTGAGGATCGAGCCGGAGATAGACCGGATCGAAGGGTTCGCCGTTCGCCGTGAGGGGGTCGGGACCGAAGAGTTTCCGCTGCTCGGGGCAGGGGCGGACGATCTCGGCGGGTCCGGTGAACTGCACGGACCAGGGATCGTCGCCGCAGTCGGCCGCGGCGTTGAAGTTGTCCGCCCCGTACGCGATGACGCTGCCGTCGCACGACTCGTGGTGGCCGAGTCCTCTGTGCATCCGCAGGAGCACGCGGCCCTCGGCCACGACGTGGCGGGCCACCGCCAGGATGGGGAGGGCTCGCATACTCGTCGCCAGGCGGCCGTACGGCACCCGGCCGAGCAGCTCGATCGCATGGAGTTCCTCAGAGGCCATGCGTCCACTGTCCGCCACAGGTAGGGGCCGGGTAAGGGTCTGCGGCCCCGGTTGGGCCGGGACCAAAGTCCCTCGATCAGTCCCTCGACCGCCCGGAGCCGCAGTGGAATGCGCGGTGGTGCCAGGTGTTTCAGCGCCGTTCGGCCTGGAGACGGGCCACGTACGCCGCGGCCTGCGAGCGGCGCTCCATGCCCAGCTTGGCGAGCAGGCTGGACACATAGTTCTTGATCGTCTTCTCGGCGAGATGGAGCCTCTCGCCGATCACCCGGTTCGTGAGCCCCTCCCCGATGAGATCCAGGATCTTGCGCTCCTGATCGGTGAGGCCGGCCAGCTTGTCGTTGCCCTTGCCGTTCGCCCCGTCGCGCAGCCGCTCCAGCACACGGGCGGTCGCCGCCGGGTCCAGCAGGGATTTGCCGGCCGCCACGTCCCGTACCGCGCTCAGCAGCTCATTCCCGCGGATCGCCTTCAGTACATATCCGGAGGCACCGGCCATGATCGCGTCGAAAAGCGCCTCGTCGTCGGCGTACGAGGTGAGCATCAGGCATTTGATGTTCTCGTCCAGGGAACGGACCTCGCGGCAGACCTCCACCCCGCTGCCGTCCGGCAGCCGTACGTCCAGGACCGCCACATCGGGGCGGGTCGCCGGGATACGGACCAGGGCGTCCGCCGCCGTTCCCGCCTCTCCCACCACCTCGATATCGGCTTCGGAGGAGAGCAATTCATGCACTCCACGGCGGACCACTTCATGGTCGTCCAACAGAAATACGGTGATTTTTCCATCTTCGCGCACAAACGCAGTCTCACACACTCACCCCTTCCCTGCCGCTGTCGGCCGGGATAACGTGCCGTTGTTCCGGCGGCCTGCAAGGCTGTTACCAGTGCTGTGACCAGCGAGAGTTCCCGATTTCCTCGATTTACTTGGAAATCCAAGCAAAAACGCAGGTCAGGGAGTGTTTCGCAGTTGTGCGATGCACTGGGTAACGTGCCTATGACAGGGCGCTCGCCGGGGCACCTGTCACGCCTGTTCCTGGCCGAGCTGCACCCACCCCGTGCACGGGTCCGGACACAGGCGAGCCGCACTGGTTCCCGGCAGACCCCGGGGGCCGGACCGACGGAGGAGCACGCACGTGACCGTGGAGAGCACTGCTGCCGCGCGCAAACCGCGACGCAGCAGCAAGCGGACCAGCGCCGCGAAGACGCCACAGAGTTCCGAGCCCCAACTCGTACAGTTGCTGACGCCCGAGGGCGAGCGCGTCGAGCACCCGGACTACGAGATCGACCTGACCGCGGACGAGCTCCGCGGTCTCTACCGGGACATGGTCCTGACCCGGCGCTTCGACGCCGAGGCCACGGCGCTCCAGCGCCAGGGCGAGCTGGGCCTGTGGGCCTCGCTGCTCGGCCAGGAGGCCGCGCAGATCGGCTCCGGCCGGGCGCTGCGCGACGACGACTACGTCTTCCCGACCTACCGGGAGCACGGCGTCGCCTGGTGCAGGGGCGTCGACCCGACCAATCTGCTCGGGATGTTCCGCGGTGTGAACCACGGCGGCTGGGACCCGAACACCAACAACTTCCACCTGTACACGATCGTCATCGGCTCGCAGACCCTGCACGCCACCGGCTACGCCATGGGCGTCGCCAAGGACGGCGCGGACTCGGCCGTGATCGCCTACTTCGGTGACGGCGCCTCCAGCCAGGGCGATGTCGCGGAGGCGTTCACCTTCTCCGCCGTCTACAACGCCCCCGTGGTGTTCTTCTGCCAGAACAACCAGTGGGCGATCTCCGAGCCGACGGAGAAGCAGATGCGGGTGCCGCTCTACCAGCGCGCCCAGGGCTTCGGCTTCCCCGGCGTCCGGGTCGACGGCAACGACGTACTCGCCTGCCTCGCCGTCACCAAGTCGGCGCTGGAGCGGGCCCGCCGCGGTGAGGGCCCGACCCTCGTCGAGGCGTTCACCTACCGGATGGGTGCCCACACCACCTCCGACGACCCGACGAAGTACCGGGCGGACGAGGAGCGGGTCGCCTGGGAGGCCAAGGACCCGATCCTGCGCCTGCGGACGTACCTGGAGAAGGCGAAGGTCGCCGACGAGGCGTTCTTCACCGCGCTGGACCAGGAGAGCGAGACCCTCGGCAAGCGCGTACGGGAAGCGGTACGGGCCATGCCCGACCCGGACCCGATGTCGCTCTTCGAGCACTGCTACGCGGACGGGAGCAGCCTCGTCGACGAGGAGCGCGCCCAGTTCGCCGCCTACCAGGCATCGTTCGCAGACTCCGCCGAGGAGGGCAAGTAGCCATGGCCGTGGAAAAGATGTCCATCGCGAAGGCGCTCAACGAGTCGCTGCGCCTCGCCCTCGACACGGACCCCAAGGTCCTCATCATGGGCGAGGACGTCGGCAAGCTGGGCGGTGTCTTCCGGATCACCGACGGACTCCAGAAGGACTTCGGCGAGGGCCGGGTCATCGACACCCCGCTCGCCGAGTCCGGGATCGTCGGTACGGCGATCGGTATGGCCCTGCGGGGCTACCGGCCGATCGTGGAGATCCAGTTCGACGGGTTCGTCTTCCCCGCGTACGACCAGATCGTCACGCAGCTGGCGAAGATGCACGCCCGCGCGCTGGGCAAGATCAAGCTGCCGGTCGTCGTGCGGATTCCGTACGGTGGCGGCATCGGCGCCGTCGAGCACCACAGCGAGTCGCCGGAGGCCCTGTTCGCGCACGTCGCGGGGCTGAAGGTGGTCTCGCCTTCCAACGCGTCCGACGCGTACTGGATGATGCAGCAGGCCGTGCAGAGCGACGACCCGATCATCTTCTTCGAGCCGAAGCGGCGTTACTGGGACAAGGGCGAGGTCGACACCGAGTCCATTCCCGGCCCGCTGCACAAGGCGACGGTGGCGCGTACGGGATCCGACCTGACGCTCGTCGCGTACGGGCCGATGGTGAAGGTCTGCCTGGAGGCGGCCGCCGCCGCGCAGGAGGAGGGCAAGTCGGTCGAGGTCCTGGACCTGCGGTCGATGTCCCCGATCGACTTCGACTCGATCCAGACCTCGGTGGAGAAGACCGGCCGGCTCGTCGTGGTCCACGAGGCGCCGGTGTTCTACGGCTCCGGCGCGGAGATCGCCGCCCGCATCACGGAGCGCTGCTTCTACCATCTCGAAGCACCGGTCCTCCGCGTCGGCGGCTACAGCGTCCCGTACCCGCCGGCCCGTCTCGAGGACGAGTACCTGCCGGGGCTCGACCGGGTGCTCGACGCCGTCGACCGCTCGCTGGCGTACTGAGGAGAGGGTTCGTGACGACGATGACCGAAACGTCTGCTCGCTTCCGTGAGTTCAAGATGCCCGACGTGGGCGAAGGACTGACCGAGGCGGAAATCCTCAAGTGGTACGTCCAGCCCGGCGACACCGTCACCGACGGACAGGTCGTGTGCGAGGTCGAGACGGCCAAGGCGGCCGTGGAGCTGCCGATTCCGTTCGACGGGGTCGTGCACGAGCTGCGCTTCCCCGAGGGCACGACCGTCGATGTCGGCCAGGTGATCATCTCGGTGGACGTGGCGCCGGGTAGCGGCGACGCTCCTGCCGCGGCTCCCGAGGCGGCTCCGGCACCGGTGGCCGAGGCCGAGGGCGAGGCGCCGAAGACCCGCACGCCGGTCCTGGTGGGCTACGGCGTGGCCGAGTCCTCCACCAAGCGGCGCCCGCGCAAGGGCGCCGAGGCCCCGGCGCAGGCCGCCGCGGCGATACAGGGTGAGCTCAACGGCCACGGCAGCGTGGCACCCGAGACCCGCCCGCTCGCCAAGCCGCCGGTCCGCAAGCTGGCCAAGGACCTGGGCATCGACCTGGCGACGGTGACGCCGACCGGCAAGGACGGCATCATCACCCGCGAGGACGTCCACGCGGCTGCCGCGCCCGTGGCGGAGCCCGTCGCGGCCGCGCCCGCCGCGCCCGCGCCGGTGGCCACGGCCACCGCTGCCGCCGTCGTCCCGGGTGCCCGGGAGACGCGTATCCCCGTCAAGGGCGTACGCAAGGCCATCGCGCAGGCGATGGTGGGCAGCGCCTTCACGGCTCCGCACGTCACCGAGTTCGTGACCGTCGATGTGACGCGCACGATGAAGCTCGTGGCGGAGCTCAAGGAGGACAAGGACATGGCCGGGGTGCGGGTCAACCCGCTCCTGATCATCTCCAAGGCCCTCCTGGTCGCGATCAAGCGGAACCCGGACGTCAACGCCGCCTGGGACGAGGCCAACCAGGAGATCGTCCAGAAGCACTACGTGAATCTGGGTATCGCCGCGGCCACGCCACGCGGTCTGATCGTGCCGAACATCAAGGACGCGCACGAGCAGACCCTGCCCCAGCTCGCCGCGTCGCTGGGCGAACTGGTCTCCACCGCGCGTGAGGGCAAGACGTCCCCCGCCGCGATGGCGGGCGGCACGGTGACGATCACCAACGTCGGTGTCTTCGGCGTCGACACGGGCACGCCGATCCTGAACCCGGGCGAGTCCGCGATCCTCGCGGTCGGTTCGATCAAGCTCCAGCCCTGGGTCCACAAGGGCAAGGTGAAGCCCCGCCAGGTCACCACGCTGGCCCTGTCGTTCGACCACCGCCTGGTCGACGGCGAGCTCGGCTCCAAGGTGCTCGCGGATGTCGCGGCGATCCTGGAACAGCCGAAGCGGCTCATTACCTGGGCGTAACAGACAAAGGGGTGGGGGGCCCCGCGGGGGGCGCACCCGTATGGTTGTGGCCGGCGGGGGGAGAGGGGTGGCGGGTAAGTCAGCCGGTGGGCCCGGCGGGCGGGGGCGCGGC
>NZ_JBSHFH010000047.1:53936-65369 GCF_053617235.1 Streptomyces sp. NPDC055749
GTGGGGCCCGCGGGGCGGGCGGTTTGGCCGCGGCACCCTCCCACCCCCTCCCCGGTTAATCTCCCGGCCTCACCCCATCCCGGGGGGGCCCCCCGGGGGGGGCCCCCCACCCTTCTGTTTGTGTCCGGCTGTTCGTGCGTGGTGCCGGATCAGTCGCGCTGTGCGCCCTGCGGCAGCGTACGCAGCTGCATGGTCGTCGCGGTGGTGGAACCGAAGCCGTAGTCCAGCAGCTTGGCCGCGTCGTTGTAGCGGTCGGTGCCGTTCAGGATGACGCCGACGTATGTCTTGGTGCCCCGGGTGGCGGCGAAGATGAGGCAGGGACCTGCCGCAGTGCCGGAACCGGTCTTGATGCCGACGGCGCCGCTGTAGGAGCCGAGCAGCTTGTTGGTGTTGTACCAGGTGTACGTGCGTGTGGCGCCGGTGCTGGTCGTCACGGGGGTGACGTACTTGGGGGTGCTCATGATGCCGCGCAGCGTCGAGCCCCGCATCGCGTAGCTGGCGAGCGTCGCGAGGTCGCGCGGGGTCGAGAGGTTGTTCCCGGTCGACGAAATGCCGTCGAACGAGTCGAACGTCGTGTTCGTCATCCCGAGCGAGGCGGCCTTCTTGTTCATCTGGCCGATGAACTGCTTGGTCCGGGCGGCACGGGTGGTGCCCACGCCGTAGGCGTCGGCGAGCGCGTACGCCGCGTCACAGCCGGACGGAAGCATCAGAGCGTGCAGTAGCTGACGGACCGTGGCCTTGTCGCCGGTCCTCAGGTCCGCCGTGCTGGCGCCCTTGGCCGTGACGTAGTCGCGGTAGGTCTGCGAGATGGTCACCTTGCGGGTCAGGTCGACGCCGGGGGTGTTGAGCACCACGGCGGCGGTCATGACCTTGGTGGTGCTGGCCATCTGCCGCTTGATGTCGGCGGCCTTGCCGTACTTCTTGGCGCCTGTCGCCCTGTCCTGCAGGAACGCACCCTTGGCGCTGAGCGTCGGCAGGGGGACAGCGGCCTGGGCGGACGTCATGAGCGGCGTGACCGCCAGCATCACGCCACCGGATACGACGGCTGCGAGGACAGAGTTGCGCAGGCGCTTGCTGCGGGCCTTGTGACCAGCCTTGGGGCGGGCCTTGTGGCTCGATATCAATGAACGCTCCGAGTTCGCGAATGCGTCGAGGGGACCGGGATATGGGGGGTTCCCGATACGAGACTCACGAACGGCCCGCAAGGATGTACGCGGACATGGCAAAGACTCTGTCCGTACACCTGTGATTCATGGGCCCGCGCGAATCGTCGCGCGGGCCCACCGGGCTTTCCGGATGCTTGTGGCTCAGGGCTACAGCTTGAAGCCGTAGTCCATGAGCTTCTTCGCGTCCGCGGTCCTGTTCGCCTCGGACGAGGAGGTGAGGACCGTACCGATGACCGTCTTGCCGTTACGGGTCGCGGCGAAGACCAGGCAGTACTTGGCGGTCGGGCCGGAGCCGGTCTTCACGCCGAGCGCGCCGCTGTAGCTGCTGAGCATCTTGTTGGTGTTGGTCCACGCCATGTAGCGGTATCCGCCGCTCTTCGTGGTCACCTTCTGCTTCGTCGACTTGGTCTTGACGATCGCGCGGAACGTGGAGCTCTTCATCGCGCTGCTCGCGATCTTCGTCAGATCGCGCGGGGTGGAGTAGTTGTTCCCACTCCCTATGCCGTCGAACGAATCGAACTTCGTGTTCTTCAGGCCGAGGGACTTCGCGGTGGCGTTCATCTTGCCGATGAACGACTTCACGCGGGCCCCGCGCGTGGTGCCGGTGCCGAACTTGTCGGCGAGTGCGTACGCGGCGTCGCAGCCCGACGGGAGCATGAGCCCGTACAGGAGCTGGCGGACGGTGACCTTGTCGCCGACGATCAGGCGGGCCGACGAGGCGCCCTTGGAGACGATGTAGTCGCTGTACGCCTTCTGGATCGTGACCTTGGAATCCAGGTTCAGGTTCTTCTGCGACAGCACCACCTTGGCGGTCATGATCTTGGTGGTGGAGCCGGTGGAGCGGCGCGTGTCCGCGGCCTTGGTGAAGAGGGTCTTTCCGGTGCCGTTGTTCATCACGAAGCCGCCCTTGGCGACGATCGTGGGCTTCGGCGGTGTCGCTGCCTGGGCCTGCGTGGCGAAGGCGCTGCCCGCGAGGACGGCGACGGCGGTGAGGGCCACGGTGGCAGTGGCGGTTGCGCGGTATCCGCGCTTCATGCCGATATTCAACTGAACGCTCCAAATGCCCCTGATATGCGGCTAGATAAGGGTGCCGCTCGGTGGTGAGACTTCTGGGGCGGGGCAATGGATGTACGGGCACGGGGGTGAATTCCGGGGTATTTCCGGAGCGGGGGTGGAGTGGGAGCGGAGTTGGGGGTGAAGGGGTGTCGGCGGGCTTTCGGGATTTCATATTGTGGACGGATCACCACATGCGTCCATGTTGTATCTATGCTGTGTGCATGCCTGCCGCGCCCTCTGTCCCAGCGAAGCCTCCGGTCAAGACCTCCCTCAAGCAGCCGCCCGCCGCCGACCGTGTGTACACCCACATCAAGGAAGCCGTCCTCGACCGGCGGTACGAGGGCGGGACGCTCCTCACCGAAGGCGATCTGGCGGAGGCCGTCGGCGTCTCCCGTACGCCCGTGCGCGAGGCGCTGCTCCGGCTGGAGGTCGAAGGGCTGATCAAGCTCTACCCGAAGAAGGGCGCCCTCGTCCTCGCCGTCTCCGCGCAGGAGATCGCGGACGTGGTGGAGACCCGGCTGCTGGTCGAGGAGTTCGCCGCCCGCAAGGCGGTGCCCGCTTCGGCGCAGCTGATCCGCCGGCTCGAGGACCTGTTGGAGGAGCAGCGCCGGAAGTCCGAGGAGGGCGACCTCGCCGCCGTCGCCGTGAGCGACCGCTGCTTCCACGCCGAGATCGTGCGGAACGCGGGCAACGAGATCCTCTCGCGCCTCTACGACCAGCTCCGCGACCGGCAGCTGCGGATGGGCGTCGCCGTACTGGAGGCGCACCCCGGCAGGATCGCCGCCAACATCACCGAGCACGGTGAGCTGCTGGAGGCCATCAGGGCAGGTGACGCGGACGGCGCCGCGCAGGTCGTACGCCGCCACGTCAGCCGGGTCAAGGTCCTGGTCCGGGGTGAGGACCGGTGAGTTCCGGGGCCGCCCCCACTCTCTCCCTGCCCGGCGATCCGCCCGGCGGCGCGCGGGCCGCCCGGATCTGGGGCATCGGCGTCGCCGTCTACTTCGTCGCCATCATCTTCCGTACGAGCCTGGGAGTCGCCGGACTCGACGCCGCGGACCGTTTCGACGTCAACGCCTCCGCGCTGTCCACGTTCTCCATCCTTCAGCTGCTCGTCTACGCGGGCATGCAGATACCCGTCGGGCTGATGGTCGACCGGCTCGGCACGAAGAAGGTCCTGGCCATCGGGGCCGTGCTCTTCACCCTCGGCCAGCTCGGCTTCGCGCTCTCCCCCTCGTACGGAATGGCACTGGCCTCCCGCGCGCTGCTCGGCTGCGGCGACGCCATGACGTTCATCAGCGTCCTGCGGCTCGGAAGCCGGTGGTTCCCGGCCCGTCGCGGGCCGATGATCGGGCAGGTCGCCGCACTCTTCGGGATGGCGGGCAACCTCGTCTCGACCCTGTTCATCGCACGCGCGCTGCACGGCTTCGGCTGGACCACGACCTTCGTCGCCAGCACGGCGGCGGGCGCGGTGGTCCTCGTACTGGTGCTGCTGTTCCTCAAGGACCACCCGGAGGGCCACGAACCGCCGCCCGCCGAGCACGCGGGAGCGGCGTACGTACGGAAGCAGATCGCCGCCGCCTGGCGGGAACCCGGCACCAGGCTCGGGATGTGGGTGCACTTCACCACCCAGTTCCCCGCCATGGTCTTCCTGCTGCTCTGGGGCATGCCGTTCCTGGTGGAGGCACAGGGGCTGAGCCGGGGAACCGCCGGTGAGCTGCTCACGCTGGTCGTGCTCTCCAACATGGCCGTGGGGCTCGTCTACGGGCAGGTCATCGCCCGGCACCACGCGGCGCGCACCCCGCTGGCGCTCGGCACGGTCGCGCTGACGGCCACGCTGTGGGCCACGACGATCTTCCACCCGGGCGACCACGCGCCGATGTGGCTGCTGATCACCCTGTGCGCGGTGCTCGGCGCCTGCGGCCCCGCCTCGATGATCGGCTTCGACTTCGCACGCCCCGCAAACCCGCCGGAGCGCCAGGGCACCGCGTCGGGGATCGTGAACATGGGCGGCTTCGTCGCCTCGATGACCACACTGTTCGCGGTCGGTGTGCTGCTGGACGCGACCGGCGACAACTACCGGATCGCGTTCGCCTCCGTCTTCGTCCTGGAGGCGCTCGGCATCACCCAGATCCTGCGCCTGCGGGGCAGGGCGGCGCTCAGGGAACGCGACCACCACGTGGTCAGCAGGGTCGAGGCCGTGCACGTGCCCGCGTGACACCCGGCGCGCCCCCGGCCGGCGGCGCGCCCGTCTCTCGTACTCCAGGACGGGCGTCGCCGACCGGTGGGACTACGGCGTGACGGCGAAGTTGTGCAGGATCGCCGCCGCGAGATCCTGGTCCCCCTCGACCTTGATCCGGTCCGCGACGGCCGTCGCCCGCACCCTGCCGCAGGCGAGGCGGTAGTACGTCTCCCAGTCCATCGCCAGCGTCACGGCGGGACCCAGGGACGGCGCCCCGTCGATCGAACCGCGGCCCTCCGCGTCGATGCGGACCGTGCGCAGGAACTCCAGCGGCCCGTGCACATCGAACACGACCGCCGAATTGGCGGGCGCGCCCGCGTCCTTGGCGACGACCTTCGGCAGTCCGGCGAGCAGGGTGTCCCGGGCGACGAGAGCGCCGGGGGAGTCCAGGTTGCCCGGCTGACCCAGCGTCGTACGCAGGTCCTGCTCGTGCACCCAGACGTCGAAGGCCCGCATGTGGAGTGCCAGTTCCAGCGTCTGCTCGGTCCCGAGGGGCGCCCGGACCATGGTCTCGGGGGCACGCGACTCGTTGCGCAGCTGGCGGGCGCGGCGGATGACGGTGTACTCCAGCTCGGAGGTCATCTCGGGCGCCGTGTGGTGGCGCCGCACGTCGACCTGCATCTCCATGTACCGGGTGAAGTCGTTCTGCACGTGGTAGAGATCGCGGGGCAGCGTGTGGATGGGGCGGGGGTCGCCGAGCTGTTCGCACTCCATGCCGATGATGTGCGACACGATGTCGCGCACCGACCAGCCGGGGCACGGCGTACGGCGGTTCCACTCCCCTTCGACGAGCGGCCCCACCAGCTCGGCTATCGACTCGATGGAGTGGGTCCAGGCGTCGGCGTAGGTCTGGAGGCTGGGATGGACGGTCACGGGACCCCTCGTGCGGTTCTGCGGTGCATGGGCTGGAGAGCAGGGAGTGCTGGCGTACTGTGCCGGCACTGACGGCGCTGTCTGCGGGCTACGGCTGCGGCTGCGGGCTGCGTTGAGGTTCGCTCGCTAAGTTACGCTGCGAGCAGGCACCCCGGCAGTGCTTTCGTGTGACGATCGTAGGCCCGTGTTGACGGCTCGAATGCCAGGACGGTGGTAGTGTGCGCG
Organism: Streptomyces sp. NPDC055749; assembly: GCF_053617235.1. NCBI lineage: Bacteria > Bacillati > Actinomycetota > Actinomycetes > Kitasatosporales > Streptomycetaceae > Streptomyces > Streptomyces sp. NPDC055749. Next base: position 59,496 of record NZ_JBSHFH010000047.1, read on the forward strand.
CCTCCCTCATCCAGATCGCAGTAGACCCGGACGAATCCGTCAATGCGCGCAGAGACCGCGCGGCTTCACTGGTCCTGTCCCAGCAGGGTGCGGACCTGGTGATTCTCCCCGAACTCTGGCCGGTCGGCGCCTTCGCCTACACCGCTTTCGAGGACGAGGCCGAACCCCTCGTGGGCCCCACGCACGAGGCGATGGCGAAGGCCGCCGCCGAAGCCGGGGTCTGGCTGCACGCGGGCTCCTTCGTCGAGCGGGCCGCGGACGGCGTCCTCTACAACACCTCGCTGGTCTTCTCGCCCGAGGGCGAGCGGGTGGCCTCGTACCGCAAGATCCATCTCTTCGGCTTCGACAAGGGCGAGGCGGTGATGATGGGCGCGGGCGAGGAACTGGTCACGGCCGCCCTGCCGCAGACGACCCTGGGCCTCGCCACCTGTTACGACCTGCGCTTCCCCGAAATGTTCCGCGGACTCGTCGACGCGGGCGCCGAGACCCTGGTCGTCGCGGCCGGCTGGCCGGAGCGCCGCCGCGCCCACTGGACGCTGCTGGCGCAGGCCCGCGCCGTCGAGAACCAGGCGTACGTCCTGGCGGTCGGCAGCGCGGGCACCCACGCCGGTGTCCAGCAGGCCGGTCACAGCATCGTCGTCGACCCGTGGGGCGAGGTGCTGGCCGAGGCGGGTGCGGACGAGGAGATCCTGACCGTGGAGTTCGACCCGGCCAGGATCGCCACCACGCGGGAGCAGTTCCCGGCACTGAAGGACCGGCGACTGGGCCTGGCCCCGCCGCGCTGATTCAACGGTCTCTCCGTGACGCCTCTGCCGGTTTCACGTGAAACCGGCAAGGGCTCACTCCTCCTTGTCCGCGAGCGTGATGACGCACATCGAGACGGCGATGAGCAGCGCCGCGTCGGCGTCCTCGCGGACGACATCGATCCCGTACGTGTCGCGGACGGTGAGCCAGCGCCGGGAGATCTGGGCGAGCAGTTCCCCGTCGTAGTCGATGGCGAACTCACGGTCCAGGATCCGCCCGCTGACATCGAGTTCGGTGCCGTCGACCAGGGTCACCCGGTAGTGGTTGCGCAGCAGCGACAGCCGCTTCCGCTTGACCTTGGCGAGTTCCTCGCCGTCGCGTTCGATGACCATCGTGTCGCGCAGGCTGATCAGCTTCTGCCGCAGCTCGATGAGAACCCGGCCCTGCGCGTCCTTGAGCTCGAAGGTGTCCCGCACCCGCATGGCCTTGCCGTCGACATGGAAGACCTTGCGGCCCTCGGTGTCCTCGATCCAGTAGTCGTCACCAACGGCGAACAGTCGCTCACGTACGAGAAGTCTCATGGCTGACAGGGTCCCCGAGCCCCCGCCGGAATGCGCGCAGGGCGCGGTGATGTTGACTGTCGGTATGGCTACACGTGCGCGCGTCCGGGCCCCCGAGCTGATCGGCAAGGGTGGCTGGCTCAATACAGGCGATAAGCAGTACACCCTCGCTGACCTGCGAGGACGTATTGTGATCTTGGATTTTTGGACGTTCTGCTGTGTGAACTGTCTGCATGTCCTCGATGAGCTGCGTGAGCTGGAGGAGAAGCACCGCGACACGGTGGTGATCATCGGTGTGCACTCGCCGAAGTTCGTGCACGAGGCCGAGCACCAGGCCGTCGTGGACGCCGTCGAGCGGTACGGGGTGCATCACCCCGTCATCGACGACCCCGAGCTCGCCACCTGGAAGCAGTACGCCGTACGGGCCTGGCCGACGCTCGTCGTCGTCGATCCCGAGGGGTACGTCGTCGCCCAGCACGCCGGTGAGGGGCACGCGCACGCCATCGAGAAGCTGGTCGAGGAGCTGGAGGCCGAGCACGCGGAGAAGGGCACGCTGCGGCGGGGTGACGGTCCCTATGTCGCCCCGGAGCCCGTCGCCACGTATCTGCGCTTTCCCGGGAAGGCCCTTGCCCTCCCGGATGGTGGCTTCCTGGTCTCCGACACCACCCGCCACCGGCTGGTCGAGCTGGACGGGGACGGGGAGAGCGTCCGCCGGGCCTTCGGTTCGGGTGAGCGCGGGCTCGTGGACGGTGGGCCGGACGACGTCCGGTTCAGTGAGCCGCAGGGGCTTGCCGTGCTGCCCGACGGGCGTGTCGCCGTCGCGGACACGGTCAACCACGCCATCCGGGCCCTCGATCTGGAGACTGGGCTGACGACCACGCTCGCCGGTACCGGCCGCCAGTGGTGGCAGGGGGCGCCGAGTCACGGTCCGGCACGGGACGTCGACCTCTCCTCGCCGTGGGACGTCGCCTGGTTCGGTGACCGTCTGTGGATCGCGATGGCGGGCGTGCACCAGTTGTGGACGTACGACCCCGAAAGCCTGAGTGTGCGCGTGGCGGCGGGCACGACGAACGAGGGGCTCGTCGACGGGCCCGCGGCCGAGGCGTGGTTCGCCCAGCCGTCCGGCCTCGCCACGTCGTTCGACGGGGAGCGGCTGTGGGTCGCGGACTCGGAGACCTCCGCCCTGCGGTACGTCGAGCGGGACGGCTCCGTCCGCACCGCCGTCGGCACCGGGCTCTTCGACTTCGGTCACCGCGACGGCGCCGCGGAACAGGCGCTCCTCCAGCACCCGTTGGGCGTGACCGCGCTGCCGGACGGGTCCGTCGCCGTCTGCGACACGTACAACCACGCGCTGCGGCGCTACGACCCCGCGAGCGGCGAGGTCACCACGCTGGCCACGGATGTGCGCGAACCGAGCGACGCCGTGCTGGTCGACGGGGATCTGGTCGTCGTGGAGTCGGCCCGGCACCGGCTGACCCGGCTGCGGCTGCCCGAGGAGGCCGTACGCGTCGCGGGCGAGGCGCACCGGACGCAGCGGGCGGCCACCGAGGTCGCGCCGGGAGCGCTCCGGCTCGATGTCGTCTTCCAGGCGCCGGCCGGGCAGAAGCTGGACACCCGTTACGGTCCCTCGACGCGGCTGCTGGTCTCCTCGACCCCGCCCGAACTGCTGGCGGAGGGTACGGGTCCCGGTACCGACCTGTTCCGCGATCTGGTCCTGGCGGACGGGGTCGCCGAAGGCGTGCTGCACGTCTCGGCGATGGCGGCGTCCTGCGACGACGATCCGGAGAACGAGTACCCGGCCTGCCATGTCCACCAGCAGGACTGGGGTGTTCCGCTCCGCGTGACGGCGGAGGGCGTGTCCCGGCTGCCGCTGGTGCTGGCGGGTATGGACGCCTGACTCTCCTGCCGGCGTACTGGCTGGTCAACTCCTGTGCCCCAGGGCGGAATCCGTTGCTTCGGATCCGCTCTGGGGCATTTGTCATGTCGCTGGTCCGGCTCTCCCGTGGCGTGTTATATATCGGACGCCTGTTCGAGGAGAGGGTGCGGAACGCCCTGCTCCGCCATGCCTTTCTGGGAGCATGTGTGACGAGTCGTCATCTGGTTACTTCTCACTTCACCTTCAGCCGCGGCGGTGTGGCCGCCGTGGCGGCGCTCGCTCTGGCCACCGGGGCGGTGCCGCTCCTCGCCACCGAGGCCCGCGCCGATTCCACCGGACTCACCCTCACCGCGCCGGACCACTACACCCCGGTCCAGGACACGCTGTACGCCGCCGGGGACACCGGCTACCTCCACCGCCGGGCGACGGACGACGGCTCCACCGCCCCGTACCAGTGGCGGAGTTACGACGGTACGGAGCGGACCGTCGAGGGCTACACCGGCACCCTCCCGGGCCAGCAGGGCAACTACGGGGCGGGCACCGACGTCCTCCCGGTGGCCTCGGACTCGTACGACAAGGTGCGGCTGCTCGACCCGGCCACCGGGGAGTCCAGCGAGATCACCGTGCCCGCGGGGCAGACGATGGTCGGCTCCTTCGGCAGGACCGTGCTGACGGCCTCGTACAACGAGGTGTGGCAGGTCGACAAGGTGCACATCCTGCGGGACGAGGACGGGGACGGCGTCACCACCGACACCGTCGTGGACCCGCCGGAGCTGCTGCGGTTCGCCAAATACCCGGTGCTGGCAGGGGACGGCCGTTCGGTGCTGCTGAAGTTCACCCGCACCCACACGCTCGGCCTGCTCGACCTCACCACCGGCGAGGTCACGGCCATCCCCACCAATGTCCGCAGGGACGACCAGCTCCCCCTTCAGGCCGTCCTCTCGCCGACGCACATCGCCTGGTACCAGGACGGCATGGACACGGCTCGCGTGGTGCGCCGCGACGACCCCACCGGCGCGCAGACGGCCGTGACCGTACCGGTCTCGGAGGAAGGCGCGCCCGTCATCGGTCTGGCGGGTGACTGGCTGCTGACCTCGTACCGCTCGGCGGAACCCACCGAGCACAACCCGCCGCTGCGCCGCGGCGGACCCCTGCGGGCCACCCCGTTCGACGGCGGACCTGCCCGGACCCTGCTGGACGTGGCGCAGCCCGACCTCCAGCAGATCCCGGGCGGCGGCGCGATCACGGTGGGCGGTGCGGACGCCGGTGACTGGGCGGTCCGCCGCGTCGAGGTCGCGGCGGACGGCACCCCGTCCCTGCGTACGCTCGACGAGGTGCCGTCCAGGTCGTCGGCCGTGGTGCGCGGAGTCGCGCTCGCCGCCGGGCAGTTGGTCACCAAGGAGGCGGACAGCGCGCCGCGTCCCGCGTACGTGACCCGCAAGGTCACCCTGACCGGGACGCCCGTCGCGGGCCCCCGCGCGCACGTCACGACCGCGCCGTACGAGGACACCTACGGCCAGCCGCTCGGGACCGGTGACGGCTCGGTCGTCCACGTCCGGCACGACGCGGCGGCCCAGCGGGATGTGCTGGTGCGTGCCACGGCCTCCGGCGAGCGCACCGAGATGGTGCTCTACGACCGCACCACCCCGGAGTCCTCCGGCCGGATCCTGCGCGATGCGGCGGGCCGGTACGCGGTGTTCGGCGGCGGCGGCTTCAGGGAGCGGTCGGTCGTCGACCTGGCCGCGTCCGGCGGCCCCGCCGTGGTGCAGACGGTGAACACCTCGGCCGCGGCCGTCTGGGGCGGGAAGCTGTGGACCACGGACGGGACCTGGGGCCGGATCGAGTCGCGTGATCTGGCGACCTCGCAGGTCACGCCCTACACGGTCGACGCCGCCTGCGAGATCCAGGACCTCCAGGCCGTCGGCCGCTGGGTGTACTGGGACTGCATGCCTCCCGGCGGTTCCTCGCCGGACGCGTACGACTTCGGTGTGTACGACCGGGAGACCGGCCGGAACATCGAGCTGCCGGAGCGCGGCAGGCTCGGCGACGGGTTCGTGGTCGGCCACGAGGCGGTGGCGGGCAAGCTGAGGCTCACCGACTTCCACACCGGTGTGGCGAACGTACCTCGGGTGCTCGGCGATCTGCCCGCCGTTTCGACGTGGAAGAGCTACGACGTCGACAAGTTCGGCGGCGGCGTCGCCTGGCTCGACGCGGCGGGCACCGTCCACGCGGTGGAGAGCGGAGTGCCCACCCAGCCGCTGACGGCGACCGGGTCCGAGGCGGACACGTCCTACGTCCTGGGTTCGGCGGCCGACTGGTCCGCCGCGTGGCAGCTCTCGAAGCCGGCGTCCGGGGCCACCGTGGTCATCAAGCGCAACAACAAGGTGATCCGCACGCTGGACGCGAGCGCGACCGGCGTGGCGCTCTCCGCCTCCTGGGACGGCACGGGCGCCGACGGCTCCCTGGCCAACACCGGTACGTACTCCTGGACGCTGACCGCCCCGCCGGAGGACGGCACGGGCGCCGCGCTCAGCCGGACGGGCACGATCACGGTGACCGGCTAGGGCGGTAGCGGTGACCGCGTGAGGGCAGGGCCGGGTGACTTGACCGCGTGACGGCGGTGCACCCGGTGCGAGGGCGGGCCCGGGGGGGGGGGGTGAACCCGGCCGGGCCCCCGGGGCGGGGGGGGGGGCC